>JANOWZ010000631.1:0-2074 GCA_031418155.1 Deinococcales bacterium | reverse complement strand
CGTGATGCGTCTGCGCTATTTGATGGGTGATCGTGCTGCCGCCCTCGCCGCGTTTGAACAACTCGAGCAACTCTTGAAGCGAGAATTGGGTGTGGAACCACTGCCGGAAAGCCTCGAGTTGATGCGTCAAATCGAACGCGGTTCAATTCTGCCGGTTCCCGCCATCCCATCGCGCAACGTACCGCTGTCCGTGCTGCGTCCACCTGTGCTGGTTGGACGCGAGCGCGAGTGGGTGCAACTCGAGGCGGCCTGGACTGCTGGGCTGCCGGTGTTCATCAGCGGCGAACCGGGCGCGGGTAAGTCGCGCTTGGCTCAAGATTTTGCCGCCAGCAAAGGTCCGATTTTTCGCTTCAGCGGTCGTCCTGGCGATACGGGTGTGCCGTTCTCTTCGAATGCTCGCGGCATTCATGACACACTCTCGGCGCAACCAGAATTGCTCGAGAAATTACCAGATTGGGTGCGTTCTGAACTCTCGCGCCTGCTGCCTGGACTGAACCCCGGTGAGTTGTTGCCGCCGTTGGCTTCGGAAAGCGAAAAATTGCGTTTGTACAATGCATTCGGCGTGTTTATCCGCCAGGCGCGTCAGGACGGGGCCACGACGGTCTCGGACGACGTGCAGTACGTGGACCGGGCCTCCAGCGAAATGATGATGTACCTGTGGGGGAACACGCCGCAACTGGGACCGCACGGTGCCGTATCGCGGGTCATCAACATCTACCGGCGTGGCGAACTCACCAGCGATCTCGAGGCGATGATTTCAAGGCTCGTTGAGGCAGGCTTGGCCGTGCGGATCGAACTCGAGCCGTTGGGCACCCGAGCGGTGAATGCCTTGCTCGAGGGGCTGGATTTGCCAGATATCGCTGACCTCGGCCCGGCCTTGACGCGCTACACGGGCGGCAACCCGTTGTTCATGCTCGAGACCGTCAAGCATCTTTGGGAGACGGGTCAATTGCAGCACGGTTGGCCGGGTCGTTTGCCACCACCAGGCAAGGTTGGGCCGCTGGTGCAACGCCGCCTCGAGCGGTTGTCGGTGATGGCCTTGAATCTGGCGCAAGCGGCAGCGGTCTTGCAACGCGATTACAGTTTTGAACTGGTCACACAGATGCTCGGCGTTTCGAGCATGGATGCCCTGCCTGCTTGGGCGGAACTCGAGGCGGCGCAAGTGATGGCGAACGAACGCTTCAGTCACGACCTGGTGTTCGAGGCGGTGCAAGCCAACATGCTCGAGTCGGTGCGGCGCTGGTTGAACCGTCGCGCCGCCGAAGTGCTCGAGGCGTCCGCTGTGCATGGCGCTCGCGTGGCCGAGCACTGGCTGGCTGGGTTTGAGCCTGTGCGGGCTGCACCGCAATGGCTCGCCGCAGCCGAGCGAGCGGTGGCCGCGTTGCGTCTGTCAGAGGCGGCAGATTTTTTCGCGCAGGCGGCAGATGCGTTTGAAAGCAACAACGATTTTGGGGCGGCCTTTGAAGCACGTTATGCCGAGTTGCGGCAACGGCTCGAGGTCGATGCCAGTGACCGCACGCAAAGCTCGAGTGAACGCTTACTAAAACTTGCCCGCACGCCTCGACAGCGGGCGCAGGCACGGCTTGCCGAGGCGATGTTCCTTTCCATCAAAGGTCGATTTTCCGAGATCGAAGCCGTTGCTCAGACAGGGCTCGAGGATGCGGTACTGGCCGGGGATTTGAAGCTCGAGGCGGATTTGCTCGAGGCTCTGGCGACCGTGCCGATGACCGTGGGAAAACCGGAAGCTGCGATTCCTGTGATTGAACGCATGGTTGGCATTTACCGCGAGTTGAACAACCCGCTCGGACTGGCAACAGCCACGCTCGGTTTGGGTTTGGTGCGGCGTCATTTCGACCGGCCCAAAGCCCTGGCATACTTCCGGGAAGCACAAGTGATTGCCGCTCGAGCCAACCTTGCCAACGAGGAAGCATCCGCCCTGAACAACATTGCCCGTTCAAGTGGCGAGATGGGTTTGATTGAACCGGCACTCGAGGCATCCAGGCGGGCTTACAACTTGTTGCGGGAAACGGGCGGGGCGGTTGATACGCAACTGGTCAGCCTCAGCGGGTTGGCA
>JANOWZ010000630.1:0-2240 GCA_031418155.1 Deinococcales bacterium | reverse complement strand
GCCCGCAGTTTGCGACAGCGCGGCTCGAGAACGATTGGGTTGATCATCTCCGATATTCAAGTGCAATTTCATGGCGAGGTCGCCAAAGGCGTTGAGGACACGGCGCAGGCGCACGGGTACACGACGATTCTCTGCAATTCTGACGAAGATGGCGCGAAAGAAAAAACCTACCTCGAGTTGTTAAAAGGCTTTCGAGTCGGAGGTTTGATCCTCGAGCCGACCGAAGCTGGCGTGAAAAACACCGAAGCCCTCGTGCGTTCCGGCGTGCCGGTCGTCGAAGTGGATCGCATCTCTGGAGCGCAAGGTGTGACCAGTGTTCTGTCCGAAAATCTCGAGGGCGCAGCGATGGCGGCGCAACACCTGCTCGGGTTGGGTCACACGAAAATTGGTGTGATCGCCGGTGATCAAAAACTCACCTCGGGCCGCGAACGCTTGCAAGGATTTCAAAACGCGCTCTCGCAGCATGGACTGAACGTGCCGACCGAATGGATCAAGTACAGCCCTTACACCAAAGAAGACGGTGAACGCGCCGCGCTCGAGTTGCTGGCAGAACCCGCACAACCGACAGCTTGGTTCGTCGTCTCGAGCGTGCTAACGGTAGGTGTCTTGCAGGCGTTGCGAATAAGAAACATTTGCATTCCGCAACACATCAGCCTGATCGGATTTGACGATGCGCATTGGGCAAGCCTCACCAACCCACCATTGACCGTGATCGCGCAAAGCAGTTACGCACTCGGGCAACGTGCCGCCGAAATCATTCTTGAACATTTGGATGCTGGGAAAACTCGAGGTGGAAAAACCACTTCAAGCATCGTGCGCCTGCCAACCCGCTTGATCGAACGCGAATCCTGCGCTCGAGTCAGAATCACATGACTATTCACGAACCGATGCACTTGTATTTGGACAGTGCCGACCTCGAGCAATTGCGTGACGGCCTCGAAAGTCCAGTCGTTTACGGTGTGACCACCAACCCCACGCTGTTGCGCCGGGCCAATCTCACCCGTGCCAGCCTGCCAGGATTCGTCTCGAGCATTCTGGATTTGGGAGCGCAAGCCGTACAACTGCAAGTCTGGTCGCCAGACGCGAACGGTATTCTGCGCGATGCCAGAAATTTTCTCGAGTATGGACCGCTTGGCAGCATCGTGCCAAAAATTCCAGCCACACGTGACGGTTTGAAAGCCGCCGCGATTCTGGCCCGAGAGGGTGTGCCGGTCACACTCACCGCCGTCTACGCGCTTGAGCAAGCACTGTTTGCTTCACAGCTTGGGGTCGCTTACGCTGCGCCGTACCTCGGCAGGCTCGAGGACAGCGGGCAGGATGGGCTGGGCTTGATTCAGAAAATGCAAACCTTGATTTCCAGGTATCCAACGAATCAAACACGCTTGCTCGTGGCGAGTGCTCGAACCCGAGGTGCGGTTTTGAGCCTGCTCGAGATTGGTGTTGGATCGATCACCGTGCCGACAAAATTGCTGCCGAAATTGTTGGATCACCCGCAAACGCTCGAGGCGGAACGCACGTTTCGGGCCGATGCTGACGCGATGGGGTGATGGTTTTGTTTTGACCCAATGGTGTTTCTGGCGAGGGCAAGGCAAGCCTTGCCCCTACGAGAATCAATCAACAGTAGGGGTGAGGCTTGCCTCACCCAATCAAGTCATCCCGATTCCCAACCCTCCAAAATTGGTTGAAAAACCCGATCCTGTTTTGATTCTTGTCGTATCGTATTGCGTCACTGCAAACCTTTGCCGTCCAAGCTCGAGACCCGCTCGACGGACCGCATTCACCCAAGTTCGATCACTGCCCGAGGAGGCTCCCGCATGACCGCACCCATGACCAAAAACCTCAAACCGATGCAGCGTCTCGAGTTGTTGCGCACGATGGTTCGCATTCGCGCCTTTGAAGAAAAAGTGGGCGAACTGTTTTTAAAGGGCGGCACAGCAGGTTCGATGCTGCACCTTTCGATTGGCGAGGAGGGCGCGGCGGCGGGCGTGGCGCTCGCCATGAAGCTGGGAGACACCTTCACGACGCACCATCGCGGGCATGGAATTTTCGTGGCTCGAGGTGGCGATGTCAACCGCATGATGGCCGAAATTGCGGGCAAGGAAACTGGTTATTGTCGCGGCAAGGGCGGCAGCATGCACATTGCCGACATGGGCCTCGGGCATCTTGGCGCGAACGCGATTGTCGGTGGCGGGATTCCGGCGGTGGTCGGTGCGGGCCTCTCGAGCAGGGTTCTGAATCAG
>JANOWZ010000629.1:0-2597 GCA_031418155.1 Deinococcales bacterium | reverse complement strand
GCACCAAAATCAGATGGTCTCTCGAGCCTCGCGTACCGTTCACGGCTTCTTGGGGCGGATCGGACCTTGGTTAACATTTACGGTGGCAACACAAGCACCAAATCGCTCGAGAAGGACCACCTGGGCCGTGATGTGATGGTCTTGTGGGTCAAGGCTTCCGGCTCGGACATTGCGGATATTACAGAGCGTGGTTTTGCCGGATTGAAACTCGAGGAAGTCCTGCCGTTGTTTGACCGCTCAAGCATGTCGGACGAGGAGATGGTCGCGTTCTTGGATCGCACGGCGTTTGAGGTGGGGCGTCCTCGGCAGAGCATCGAGACGTTGTTGCACGCTTTCGTTCCGGCCAAGCATGTCGATCACACGCACCCAGACGCGATCATCAGCATCGCGTGCAGTCCCAACGGCAAACGTATCATGCGTGAGATTTATGGTGATCGTGCCGCGTGGGTGGATTACATTCGACCGGGCTTCACGCTCTCGCAGCAGATTGGCGCGGCGGTGCGCAAGAATCCCAAACTCGAGTGCGTGGTCATGGGCAAGCATGGTCTGGTAACGTGGGGCGATACTTCTGTCTCGAGTTACGAGAAGACGCTGGCAATCATCGGTGAGGCTGAGTCGTACTTGAAGAAGAATGCGTTGAAGCAACCGTTTGGTGCGCCGGTGGTCAAGCCAGTGAACGAAAAGACTCGAGCCAAGTTGCTTGCGAAAGTCCTGCCTGTGTTGCGTGGCGCAATGGGTGGAACCAGAACCAGTGTACTGAGGATTGACTCGAGCAAGGAAGCACTCGAGTTTGTCGGTGGTGCGGATTCCGCGAAGCTCTCACAGGTCGGTGCGGCCTGTCCGGATCATCTTGTTCACACCAAGCGCGTGCCGTTGTGGATCGCTTGGAAACCCGAAGATGGCGAGGCGAAATTGCTCGAGAAAGTTCGGGCTGGAGCGATCAAATTTGCTCAGGATTACGAAGCTTACTTTGAGAAGAACAAAGGCTCGAGCGATGTGATGTTCGCACCGACACCACGGATCACGTTGATTCCTGGTTTGGGCATGATCACATCTGGCCCTGATGCGATGGCTGCGGAAGTCTCGAGGCAGTTGTACCATCGGGCGATTGGTGTGATTCGTGGCGCTCGGGCGTGTGGTGGTTTTGTTTCGCTTTCGGCGGCGGAAAGTTTTGCGATTGAATACTGGCCGCTCGAGTTGTACAAGCTTTCCCTCAAGCCAACACCGAAGACATTGGATGGCAAAGTGGCGTTGGTCACAGGCGCTTCGAGTGGAATTGGTCGGGCGATTGCGCACCGACTTGCGCAGGATGGGGCGCACGTCGTGATTGCCGATTTGAATCTAGAGGGCGGTCAAAAAGTAGCCGACGAGATCGTGCAGGCTCGAGGTCATCGTCGGGCGCTTGCTGTGAAAATGAATGTCACTTCCGAACTCGAGGTTCAAGCCGCGTTTGATAGTGCGGTGCTCGAGTACGGCGGGGTCGATATCGTGGTCAACAACGCGGGCATTGCCTCGAGTGCCCCGATTGAAGAGACCAGTTTGGAAATGTGGAACAAGAATCAATCGATCCTCTCGACCGGTTATTTTCTGGTCGCTCGAGAGGCGTTCAAGGTTTGGAAATCCCAGGCTCGAGGTGGGAATCTGATTTTCATTTGCTCGAAAAATTCTGTCGCGGCGGGCAAGAATGCAGCGGCCTACAGCGCGGCGAAAGCGGCAGAATTGCACCTTGCCCGATGCTTGGCTGAAGAGGGCGGAGCACACGCCATTCGTGTCAATTCCGTGCTGCCCGATGCAGTCTTGTCTGGCAGTGCGATCTGGAACTCGAGTTGGAAGGAAGAACGCGCCCGTTCTTACGGCATCAAACCTGAAGAATTGGACGAGTTCTACCGTGCCCGCACAACACTGAAAGTCAATGTGTTTCCGTCTGACATCGCCGAGGCGGTGTACTTCTTCGCCAGTCCAGCCTCGAGCAAAACCACGGGTGGAGTCCTGACCGTCGATGGTGGAGTGCCCGCTGCTTACATGCGTTAAACCGTAGGGGCGAAGCGACCCAAGCCCGAAGGTGCTGCTTTGGGGGTCAAGAAGCATGCTTCGCCCTTCCCCTGAATTGGAATTTACACCGTCACGCTCGAGCCGTTTTGTCCAGCCGCTCGAGCTTGGCGGTTTGATCCAACGCTACCAGCGCCGCGCCATCTTCAACTTCTTTGCGAACAACGGCAAGCGAAACCCATCGTCCGTCATGTTGAACGCTCGTGCCAACCGATCCAACAGTGCGATCTTCGAGTTTCAATTCCGTTCCAGCTTCGAGTTTTTCGCTTGAGTGAATCCGGGCGAGGTTGCGGTTCGTGTGGCCTCGAGCCTCGAGTCGCGCCATGATTTCTTGGCCGATGTAGCAGCCCTTTTTGTACGAGATTGCAAATTCGAGGCCGGTTTCTTGTGGCAGCATCCCTAGAAAATGGTCGCTGTGCGCGTCTGGAATTCCGGCCAGGATTCGAGCCTGTTCCATGTTTGTGAGTTCGTTCGCAGCTTGAGCCTCGAGCCAAGTTCGCAATTCGTCGGCTTTGCTGGCGAGCACATGCACGTCCAATCCCAGCCCG
>JANOWZ010000628.1:0-6813 GCA_031418155.1 Deinococcales bacterium | reverse complement strand
GACATTCTCGGGCGTTCGTACCAGCAGATTCTGGTCGGGATTCCCTTTGGACAAATGGGTGTCTATCGGCTTGGAAACCTCGAATACGATGTCAAGTTCCGTGCGATTCATGGCTCGAGCGCCCAGATCGGTCATCAAATCGTGCTGCATGACGTGACCGACCTCAAAGCCACAGAGCTTGAGTTGCGTCGTGCCAACAGCGAACTCGAACTCCTTCGTGACGAACTCCGTGAACAATCGATTCGAGACAAGCTGACCACCCTTTTCAACCGTCGTCATCTGGACAGCGAACTTCCACGGCGGATCGCCCTGGCCCAGACCCGACAAGAAGATCTGAGCATCATGCTTTTGGACATCGATCACTTCCGGCAATTCAACGCCCGTTGGGGTTACGCCAGTGGCGATGACGTGCTGCGTGCCCTGGGCAGTTTGCTGACGAATTGTGCCGGACCTGCATTTATCCCTTGCCGTTACGGTGGCGAAGAATTTGCTGTGATTCTGCCGGGTTTGACGCTCGAGCAGGCCAGACAGTCGGCGGATCGGTTGCGTCAGACCGCCGCTGACCTCGAGATTCCCTTTCAGGAACGCCGATTGCAAGTCACCATTTCGGTGGCTGTGGCCTCCTTGCATCAGCAAGGTGCACAGGCCCTGCAATCGGCGGCAGATGAGGCGCTACGCAGGGCCAAAGTTCGAGGCCGCAACCGTGTCGAATTGCCCTCGAGCCCCAAACGCACCTGGGGCACGGGCTGGGGTTAAAAGCGCAGGCCGCGCCGCTCGAGAAAAACCTTCTCGCCGTTGCTGGCAAGTTGCACCAACGAAAACACAGGAATGCCTTCCATCTCGAGCCGGTTGCGTCCACCGTCAAAGGTCCGTTCGATGATCGTGACCACACCGACCGTGCGAGCACCGCATTCGTGCGTCAAGCGTGCAAGCGCCAGGGCTTTGAAACCCTGCTCGAGGATGTCATCAACGATCAGCACTCTGGAATCCTCGCGGATCACATCGTTCGCCACGAACACCGTGTCATCCCCGAGCATGATCTGTTTGATTTCACCGCTCAGGCCGGTCTTGTCGCGTTTGGCGTAGACGAACGGCAACTCGAGCGCCTGTGCGAGCGCGAACGCGGGCGCAATACCGCTCGATTCGACGGTCAAGAGCACATCGGCGGCGGGCAATTGTTCAGCCAAAGCCCGAGCCGCGCCCAAAAGCGCAAATGCATCGACCCGGTGCGTTAAAAACCCGCCCAGTGAAATGTCGTTGTCGGAGATCGGAGCATTCTCGAGGCGTGAGTAAAAGCGTTCAAGCGGCGTCATTTTGCCGAGTGTACAAGCTGGTTCGCGCTTCGAGCGGTCAGAATTGAAGTGTTCCGATCAGGCTCGAGCCAGCAAAACACCGACCAGATTGGCTCCAGTCGGTGTAGGTTTGAAATGCTCGAGATTGCGTTTAGCCTTTGGTCGCACCGACGGTCAGGCCATCAATGAAGTACCGTTGCAACCCGAAGAACACGACCAATGTCGGCACAGTGGCGATCAAACTGCCCGCAACCAGCAACGGCCAGTCACTCACGTACTGTCCACGCAAATTGGTCAATCCGGTCGTGATGGGTTTGAGCTTGTCGGAATTCAAAAGCACAATTGCCCAGATGTAATCGTTGAAGATAAATGTGAACTCGAGCGTGGCTAACGATGCCAATCCGGGCAGTGTGAGGGGCATGGCGATCCGACGGAAAATCGTCCATTCGGTCGCACCGTCAATTTGGGCGCTCTCGAACAGGGACATCGGTAGGGTTTTCATGAAGTTGCGCAGCACGAAGGTACTGAAGCCCATCTGGAAGGCGGAGTGCAAGAAAATCAGAGCCCAGAAGGTGTTGTACGTGGTTAAGAGTTTGATTTGAACCGGATCGAACGTCAATGTCGGAATGAAGGCCAGTTTGTTTGAGAGTGTGAACACGGGCAGCAGCAGAATCTGGAATGGCAGCATCAGTCCGGCCACGAACATCATGTACAAGGGTTTGGCCAGCACAAACTTAAAGCGAATGATCGCGTAGGCGCACATGCTCGAGAATCCCAGCGTTAAAAGCAATGCCGGAATGGTGATGATGAAGCTGTTCCAAATGTACTGGCTGACCCCCGCTTGAACCCAGGCGCGGTAGTAGTTGTTGAAACTGACGGCTTTGGGAATGCTCCAGAATCCGTTGGCGTTCAGATCATCAAAGCTGCGCAGACTGGTGATGACGGCTCCACCAATCGGGATCAACCAAAGGATGGCAAAAATCCAGACGAGTCCGAGGATGATCGGGTGCGGGCCTTGACGGGCTTTGAGCCGTGAGGGTTTGTTGCGCGGGGCGGGCAGGCTCGAGGTGGTCATGATGCCTCTGCTTCCTCTTGCGCCATGACTTGACGCAAGTAAATCAGGCTGAACGTGAAGGTGATCAGGAACAAAATCACGGCAATCGAAGCGCCGTAACCGGGCCGGGAATCATGGAACGAGGCCAGCACCATGTAATTGGCGAGCACTTCGGACATGCTGAACGGTCCGCCTCGGGTCATGACGTTGACCAAGTCGAACGAACGCAGGGAATCCACAACCGAGACCACCACAACGATGGTTGTGATTGGTGCAAGCATCGGGAAGATCATGTAACGGAACATCGTCCAACCCTCAGCGCCATCGACCCGTGCGGCCTCGAGCACTTCGGAATCAACGGTCTTTAGGCCCGCCAAGTACAGGGTCATGACGTAACCGACCTGTCGCCAAAGGGCGGCAATGATGATCGAAATCAGGGCCAAGTTTGGATCACCGAGCCAACCGATGCTCATGGCACTGGCCGGATCGACCGGGAATCCAACCGACTTGAGAATGCCCAGAAATCCGGCAATCGCGCTGTTAAACAAGCCTTGTTGCGGGTGGTAAACCCAGCCCCAAACGAGTGATGTGACCACGGTTGAGAGCACCAGCGGCAGGTAGTATGCAACCTTCAAGAAGCGGTCAAATTTGACGCCAGCATTCAAAACCAGCGCCAGCCCCAAACCAACGGCGGTTGGAACCGTCATGAAGACAATGATCCAGATCAGGTTGTGCAACAGCGCCAATCGGAAGGCTTCGGTGACGAACAATTCTTGGAAGTTCGCCCAACCGATCCATTTTGAGGCTCCGAACCCGTCGTCGTTGGTGAAGGCCAAGCGGAACGTATCAAACGTCGGGTAGATCACCCACATGAAATACAGCAGCAGCGGAATCGCCAGGAATGAAAAGATCACCAGGAAGTGGTTTAAGGCTCGAGCGTCGTAACGGTTGCCTCGAGATACGGATTTGGATACGACAGCCATAGACATTCTCTTTTCTCGGGCGTGAAGTCAGGGTTAATGAGCTGAGCGCATGGCGAACGGGATTTTTGTGCCCAAAGTATAGGCCAGTTACCCAAAAGTTGGAAGGGAATCCAGTTGGAGAGCATTCTGATGTTGGTGTCTCGAGCCTCAGGACCGGTTTGGGTTTGGCTCGAGTGAAAGCTTGCTTGAAGAGAAAGGGGACGAACGGAAATTCCGCCCGCCCCCCGTGAACTCAAAACCCAGAACTCAAGATTGAACCCTCGAGATCAGTTGTTGGCAAAAATGCGCTTGCGGGCAACTTCGAGTTCCTTTTGGATGGCGCTGGTCGAAGAGACGCTCGGGTTGGACAAGAACTTCACGAAGCCGTCCATACCGATACGGGCCATTTCTGGTGGCGTGTCACGGTCATAGAATTGCATGATTTGATCGGCTTTGTTGATGATCTCGTTGAAGCCTTTGGTGATGTAAGGGCGATCCTTGAAGACCACTCCCAAGTCCACGTCATTGCGGGTTGGCAAGTTGCCGTTGTCGCTTGCCGCGAACGACTGCACGGCTTGTGAGCCTAGATGTCCGAGGAACAACTTGGCGTTGTCCACGTTTTGCGCCTTGGCTGGCATAAAGTACCCGTCCGTTGGGGCTTCCTCGCCGACTTCGACTTTTGGATCGATGATTGGGAAGCGGAAGAAATCAAGTTCGGCAGCTTCCTTGTCGTCCGGGTACTGACCGCGCACGAAATCACCCATCAAGTACATGCCGACCTTGCCCTGAACCAAGAGGTTCGCAGCATCTTCCCAGGTGTAGCTGGCGGCATTCTCGAGCAGGTAGCCCTTGGTGACCAATTGACGCCAGTTGCTGAAGGTCTTGCCCACGCGCTTGTCGGTGTATGGGATTTTGCCGTCGGTCAGGTCCTTGTGGAAGTCTGGACCGTTGGTGCGCATGTTCAAGAAGTCGAACCAACCGCCCTGTGGCCAGGTGGCTTTTGCAGCGTTGCCGAAGGGCGTGATGCCGTTCTTCTTCAACGCGGCGCTGACCTTCATCAGTTCGCTCCAGGTCTTGGGTTCGCTCAAGTTCAGCTTCTTGAAGATGTCCTTGCGGTAGTACACGGCCCACCAGTAGTAGCTGGTTGGCACGAAGACGTACTTGCCGCTCGAGTCTTTGGACATGGCTTGGAAGCCCTTCGGCATGGCTTTCTCCCAGCCGTTGTCCTTCCAGACCGAACCAATGTCGGCAGCGAGGCCCTTGCCGCTGAAGGCACGCATGCGGTTGCCTGCGAACCAGGTCAGCACGTCAGGTGGTGTTTCTGAAGCCAAGTACGTGCGGATCGAGGTATCCTGGAAGGTTTCGTGATCGACGGTATTGAACTCCATCGCAATGCCAGGATTGGCCTTCTTGAAGGTATCGACCTTCTTGGTTTCCAACGTGCGGGCCGTCGGATCTGATTGGTTCGAGTTAAAGACGAGTTTGCCCGAACCTTGCGCGAAAACAACGCCCGCGCAGGCCAGCAATGCCGCTCCAGCAATCCATTTCTTCATGTGAACTCCTCCAAATTTCCGGCCAGGACCGGGGTTACACCAGTTCCAACCTGTAAGGAGCAGCCCGATAAAGAGCGAATACGGAAGCCCGAATGGGGCTGGCTCGAGACAAGATGGTTTGGCTGAGCCAATTTACATGATTTTGCTCAAAGATGCGAGGGGCAAATGAACACTTGTTCCGAGGCATCCGTGCAATGTTCACGGCTCCAGTCGTGGTCCGAAATTACGCCACAAAAAACAGGCTCGAGCAACCTCGAGCCTGATGCGTACCCTTGCGGCGGGATCATTCGACGAATTTGATGCTCGTCCAATAATCCTTGCCTTTGCCACCAATCTGCACGCGCACCAAATCGAGCATGAAGTTCTCACCGGTGGTTTCGACGGCGGTTCCTTTGCTCAGGTTGATGCACTCACCGGATTTGAGGTGCTTGGCGAGTGGTGCTTTCAGGGCGGGCTTGCCATCAAGCTTGATCAAGTCCTTGAAAATGTTCTTGGATTGACAACCGAAACCCGCTTTGATGACTTTTGCGGGGCTGGCGAGCGCAACGCTGGCAACGATGACGGATAAGGCGAGCGAAAAAACAATTGCTTTCATGGGCACCTCGAGAATGGATTTGATGTTCACTTGAATTGAAGCACATTGATTGGCCTACCATCAACGATTTTCGAGACAATCTTGAGAATGGCCTCGAGCGTTAAGATTCGATGATGAAGTCTGATCAAACCGCACCTCGAGTTTTGTCGATTCAATCTTGGGTGGCGCACGGTCATGTTGGCAATGCCGCCGCCGTGTTTGTGCTGCAACGGTTGGGGCTCGAGGTTTCGGCGATTCATACCGTGCAATTCTCGAATCACACCGGTTACGGCGTGTGGACGGGAAATGTTTATGCGCCCGAAAGCATCGGTGAACTCGTTGATGGGATCAAGGCTCGAGGTGCGCTCGAGTTGTTCGATGCGATTTTGTCTGGGTACATGGGCACTGCTGGCACGGTTGAACAGGTGGTCAACACCGTGCGCCGCGTGCGTGAACTCAATCCAAAGGCCCTGTATTGTTGCGATCCAGTCATGGGCGACGTTGGTCGGGGCGTGTTTGTGCGCCCCGAGATTCCTGAGGTCATGACCGCCCTTGCCGTGCCTGCCGCTGACATCCTGACCCCGAATCAGTTTGAACTCGAGTTGCTGGCGGGTTCAAGTGTGAAGACTTTGCAAGATGCACTGCACGCGGCCCGAGCCTTGCGCCAGAAGCTTAACCCGAACGGCCCGAGAATTCTGATCGTCACCAGCTTGACTCGAGATGACGCGCCGCCCAATGTCATCGAAGTACTCGCTCTGACGGACGTTGGCGCGTACTTGATCGCCACACCATTCATCCCGCTCGAGCCTTCACGCAACGGCACGGGCGACACGATCACGGCCCTCTTCCTGGGGCATTACCTGAAATCTCGAAACGTGAAAACCTCACTCGAGCTTGCCGTCAACGGCCTGTACCGATTGCTTGAGATCACGCACCAGAAAGCAACCAGAGAGATTCAACTTGTCTTTGCACAGGACGAATTGCTGAACCCCTCGAGTTCGTTTACCGCCGAACTTATTTCTTGATGATCTCAGCGTCTTTTGGCACGGCACGCAAATTTGCGGCCTTCAAACCAATGTTGGCCTTGTACTCGGGGATTTTCACATCCAACTGCAAGACCTTCTTGCTGTTGAAATACTGCAAGCGGTATACCCGCACGTCCTTCTGAATCACCCATGCTTTGAAACTGCTGAACTCGAGGTCTGCGCCCGGTTTCGGGGTGCCTTCAAGCAGCCACGCTTTGCCTTCAGGCGTGTCGTCATCGGTCACGGGTTTGAAATTGATTTTGTCCTTCGGGAACGCCTGGGTCGGATCGTTGAACTGGTTTACATCGAGGTTCACGCCGCCGATGCTGGCGCTGCTTTTGCGCGATTGCACC
>JANOWZ010000627.1:0-8900 GCA_031418155.1 Deinococcales bacterium | reverse complement strand
TCACATCCGCAAGGATTCCATGATGTCCGGCTCTACCCCTCGGGTCAGCATCAATTTGAACTCGTGCGGACTGGTCGCGGTGCCCATCGCTTCCTCGAGCGTGATGATCCCCTCGCGGTAGAGTTGCACGAGGTGCTGATCGAAGGTGCGCATCCCGCGCATGTTGTCCTCGATCATCGCATCTTTGATCAATGAGGTTTTGCTGTCGTCCTTGATGTAATCGCGGATCAACGGCGTGTTGACCATCACTTCTACCGCCAGGGCGCGGCCAATGCCGTCCGCTCGAGGCAGCAGGCGTTGCGAAAGAATCCCGATCAGCGAATCGGCCAGCAGGATGCGAATCTGATCGCGTTCGTGTGGCGGGAAAAAATCGATGATACGGTTGACGGTGCGCACCGCATCCATCGTGTGCAGTGTGGACATCACCAAATGTCCAGTTTGCGCGGCGGTGATCGCGGCCTCGACGGTTTCTTTGTCGCGCATCTCACCGATCATGATCACATCCGGATCTTGGCGCATGGCGTACTTCAGGGCTTGGCGGAAATCGCTGGTGTCTGTGCCGATCTCGCGTTGCACGACGATGCTGCGTTGGTTTTTGTGCAAAATTTCGATTGGGTCTTCGATGGTGATGATGTTGTGCGAGTGCGTGCGGTTCACATGATCGACCAAGCTGGCGAGCGTGGTGCTTTTGCCCGAACCGGTCGGACCGGTCGCCAGGATCAGACCACGTTCCATGTTGGCGAACTCGCCCAAGACTTGGCTGGGCAGCCCGAGCGCCTCGAAGCTGGGAATCGCATCGCCGATCACACGCATGACAATGCCGATGCTGTTGCGCTGACGGAAAACATTGCACCTAAACCGCGCCACACCCGGCAAGGAATACGCGAAATCGAGTTCGTGCCGGTACTCGAACTCTTCCCATTGTTCGGCGGTCAACAAACTGCGGGCAATCGTTTTGGTGTCATCCGGCGTGAACGTCCGGTTTGCAAACGGCACGAGTTTGCCATCCACGCGGCCCGTTGGGGCGCTGCCGACATGCAAGTGAACGTCCGAGGCACGTCTCGAGACCATTGTTTTGAGCAACTCAACGATGGTCACGGTTGGACCTCGTGAGTGAGAGGGTGCGGGCACGTCATGTCTCGAGGATAATATCTCGTGACACTTTTTCGTGTCCATTTTGGCGTGTGGGTCGCCAAGTTTGCGGCGGATGCTCGAGTCGGGTAAAGCATTGGGCTCAAGACAAGTCAATCGTTTTTGACCCATCTTTCGGCCCTGACGTGAGTGCAACGCCAGGTCATGGCCCGATATTGGTCAAGCCTTGCGAACCGACTCCAGCCAACCCGCATCACCCTCGAGCAATCCAGCATTCGACATGGCTCACAGCTTTTGGTCCGAGATTCAGGCGTTCGCACCCCAATGATGAACATGATAAGACATTCACCCACCTCGAGTGGCGAAGACGTATTCCACCGTCATTGCGTGCCCAGCGTATTGCTTCAGGTAGATGATCTTGGGGTGGCTTTCCAAGCATGATTTCGTGCATGAATCGCACACGTAAACCCTCTACGTTGCCCTACACTCACCTCAAGATGACGCTCGCAGGTGCACAACTCCGCGCAGACCAGACCCGATACAAAATCGTGTCCGGTTCGATCAAAGCCGTCAACCCCGCCGCCGGTGAACTGCGCGGGCAACTCGAACTCGTGCCAGGGGTCAGCCTCGCCGCCGGGTACTCACAATTGATGATTGAGGGCGAATTCAAGCTCGAGGTGACATTGCTTTCCGGTGTCAACCGTGAGGACGGTTCGAGGCGTTACAAGTTTGTGGCCAAAGCCAACCCGAACGTGCTCGAGGCGATTGACATGATGATCAACGCCGACAAGCACCCGACGGTGCTCGAAAAAATGATGAGGTAACTCAACTCAGAATCTGAAACGCCTCGAGTCTTGTGCTCGAGGCGTTTTGCTTGGTTTGCGGTAGGCTCGAGACCAGTCTGATCTTTCAAGGCTCGAGGGGGACGCTTATGGCATTGGCACGCAAAATCATTGGTGGCATCATGGTCTTGATCGGTGGTATTTGGTTTTTGCAGGGCAACAACGTCCTGCCTGGATCGTTCATGACCGGTTCGACCTTTTGGGCGGTTGTTGGCGGAGCCACATTGCTGGCTGGACTCGCATTGCTTACACTGTTCAATCCCAAACCGCCACGGGCTTGAATCTTCGGCCTAAATCTTCAGCCCGAATTAGGCCCGCAGATCAGCCTATAGATTTGATCGCAGTTCCTCGAGTTTCTGCAACGCCTGCAAGGGCGTGAGCCTCGAGAGGTCCAAAGCCAGAAGTGCCTTGGCGACATTGTTGGCTTTGTCCGCCGAGTTCGCCTCGAAGCCAGCCAGCAGCGCCTCGGCCCTCGAAACGGCCTCCGGTGGCAACCCTGCCAGCCGTGCAACCTGAACACCATAACTTTTGCTGGCCGGTCCGGGCATGACCTGATGGTAAAAACGCAATCCGCCGATGGCCTCTTCTTGCGCTGCGACGTGCAGGTTCGCCACGCCGGGTAGTTTGCCCTCGAGCGTGGTCAACTCAAAGTAATGTGTGGCATACAGGGTGGCCGCTCGGGTTTGATGCAGGAACTCGCAGGCGGCCTGCGCAATGGCCAAGCCATCAAAGGTGCTCGTGCCGCGCCCGACCTCATCAAGGATCACCAAACTGCGTTCGCTCGCGCCGTGCAAGATCGTGGCGAGTTCGCGCATTTCAACCATGAAGGTGCTGGCACCACCGGCCAGGTCATCGCTCGAGCCAACCCGTGTGTAGATTCGGTCAAAAACCCGAGTGCGGGCGCGTTTGGCGGGCACGAACGAACCAATTTGTGCCATCAAGACGATCAGTGCGGTCTGACGCAGGTAGGTGCTTTTGCCGCTCATGTTCGGGCCGGTGATTAAGGTGATGCGGTTGGAATCGGCGATACGAATGTCGTTCGGCACGAAACCGAGACTCAAGCTTTTCCCTTCGGCCTTCGCCTTTTGCCCTTCGCCATCTCCCTGAGTCACAAGCAGGTTTTTCAATGCGAGTTCGACCACCGGATGCCGTGCCTGTTCAATCTCGAGCACGCCATCCTCGAGCATTTCTGGGCGGATGTAACCGCGTTCGGCGGCGATCTCGGCGAGGCTGGAGATCACGTCCAACTCGGCGAGCGCGGCAGCCAGCAATTGCAGGCGTTCGGTGAAGGAGGCCAGCCCCTCGCGCAACTCGAGAAAAACCGTGTACTCGCGTTTGCTGGCCCGGTCCTCGAAATGCAAGACCTCGCGTTCGCGTTCGCGCAAATCCGGGCGTGTGTACCTCGAGCGGTCCTTGAGCGTGGCAATCTGCTTGTAATCTTCGGGCACGCGGGACAGGTGCGGGTTCGTGACCTCAAGGTAATAGCCGAAGACGTTGTTATAGCCAACCTTCAAGCCCGAAATTCCGGTGCGGGCACGTTCGGTTTCCTCGAGTTGTGCGATCCAGGTCCGGCCCTCGAGCGCCTTGGCGCGGTGTGCGTCCAACTCGGCATCGAAGCCGTCGCGCACCAAGCCACCATCGGTCAATCGCAGTGGCGGGCTTTCTTGCAGGGCGGCACGCACCAAATCGCCCGCCTCAGGCACAGGGTCCAAACGGGCGGCCAGATCCCGCAATAACCTCGGCTCGAAGGTGGCGATACATTCGCGCACTTCCGGCACGATCTCGAGCGTGCGTCCCAAGGCGTTCAAATCTCGGGCGTTCGCCCTGGCATTCGCCACCCGCGCCGCGAGGCGTTCCAGGTCGTGCGCCCGGTACAAACTCGAACGAATTTTGTGGCGCGTCGGCGCATCCCGGTAGAGGGCTTCGACTGCCTCGAGCCGGTCTGTGATTCTGGCGGCATCCAAGAGTGGCGCTCGCAACCAGGCTTTCAGGCAACGGCGACCCGGCGCGGTGCGCGTCTCGTTCAGGGCGGCGAACAGGGTCGCATTATCCGGCGCGGTCGGGCTGATCGGCTCAAAGACCTCGAGCGCCCGAATCGCGGTTTCATCAAGGCGCATGTGCGAACCTGGATCGTAACGCAAGAGCCGCCGCACCGCTGCCAGTGTGCCCTGAGCATTCTGTTCGGGATTAACCTGTGCCGCATAACCCAAGACTGCACCGCACGCCCGCAAAATCGCTTCGGGTTCGAGACCGGCAGGCAGACTGCCAAATTGCTTCTCGAGCATTTGCACGCACACCTCAGGCTCGAAACTGGCACTTGAACGCATGGACCGAAAACGCTGCCCAAATTCAGCACTGAACGCCTGATTGCTGGACAATTCCGGCGCGAGCAGCACCTCGCTGGGCCGATACCGCGCCAGTTCGTCGTACAGTGCGCCACGGCTCGAGACTTGGCAGCAACGGAACTCGCCGGTGCTGACATCCAAGAGCGCCAGCCCGTAGCCGTCACCGCTGGCGACACCGGCAAGCCAGTTGTCCTCGCCACGCAGCAATACCTCGGACTGAATCGTGCCGGGCGTGATGAGTTGCACCACCTCACGGTCCACCAAACCTTGCGCGGTCGCTGGGTCCTCGACCTGATCCGCCACCGCGACCCGAAACCCGAGCGCCAGCAAACGTTCGATGTGCGCATCCACCGCTCGCATCGGCACGCCCGCCATCGGGGTTGAAAAGTCCTTGCTGGTCTTGTGCGTTAATGTCAAGCCGAGCGCCCTCGAGAAGCGTTCGGCATCCTCACCGAAGGTTTCGTAAAACTCACCGACCTGAAAGAAAAGCAGATAGTCCGGGTACGCATCACGCAACTTGACGTACTGTTCGAGCAATGGGGGCAATGGGCCAGAACCGGTTCCTTTGAGCACCCCTCGAGTCTACCGGGTGAATGCTGGCCTCAAATCAAAGATACCAGGACGCATGACTCGGGCGGTAAAAACTGGGGCGGAACAGGCTCAATCTGCGGCCAGAACAGGCTCGAACAAGAATTCTTGTTGTCCGCCGAGCCATTGCGCATGAAGCCTCGAGCCGAGGTGATGAACGAGGAGGAATTCATCACCCGGCATGAGGTCAAGGAAATTGTCGGTCCACGTGGCATTGTCAGCCTCAAGCCAAACGCCTTTAGCCGGTTTGGTCACACTCAACTTCAGGTGCGTCTCGTCGATTCGCGTGATCTCGAGGTTCGGGTTGGCGGGCAGGTGGTGCTTGAAGGGTTCTGGGAAAAGGCTGGCTCGGGCACGAACGGTGGAACCCTCGAGAATCCGGGCAGCAATCACGACGGGTTGGGTCACAGTAGGTTCATTCATAGCGGGTGTCCACGTGCCAAGTTCTGTGGCTTGATTCGGTTCGAGCTTCAAGGTGCGGGATTCGCTCGCCAGTTTTGTGCCGTCCAAACTGAAGGCGTTCAATTCGAGCGTGACCTCGAGCGTGTTTAACGTGCCATTGACGGCCCAAATGTTCGCGCCCATGTTCTGATCGTTCAGGTGCTCGAGGCCAACCGTGACGGCTGCGAGTTCGCGTTTGATCGCATAATACGCGGGTTTGGCGTGACCTTCGGAATCAATGATCGCCCAGCTTGTGACCGGCCAGCAATCGTTGAGTTGCCAGACCAACGCGCCCCCAACGGCACGATGACCGGGACCACCAAAGCGCCTGCGCCAAATGCGGTATGCAAAGCCAAGCGCCTCGGATTGGTTGAGTTGCGTGGCGTAAACGTAAGTCTCGAGGTCGGCTGGCATTGGCACCAGGTCGGTCAGGTAGGCGTTCAGGCGGCGGGCTCCGTCATCGGCTTTGATGTGAAACTCGAAACCTCGAGTGGATGGACTGAGGTCTTCTGCTGGCAACCATTTGCGCAAGGTCTGCATGCTTGGGGCGGCGGCCATGCCGAACTCGCTCACAAATCGACCACCTTCGGTTTTGTAATGCTGGTACGGGAGCGCCATGCGACCCCAGATGTTCCAGGTGTGACGGTCGCCGACCGTTTGATCGTCCGGGTCTGCACCGGCCCAAGGACTGCCGGGTTTATAGGGTCGGTGACGGTCAAGGCTCGACACGATTTCGGGTAGGAGGCGTTCGTAGATGACTCGAGCAGGAAATTGCGGTGCATTCTCAGGCATTTGCATGTGGTCGTAAAAGCCGCAACTGAGGGCGATTTGGTAATCCTCGTTGTTGCCGGTCCAGATGGCGAGGCAGGCATGATTGCGCAGGCAAATCACGTTCTGTTCGGCCTCGAGTTTGATACTTTCGAGCAATTCTGGATGGGCCGGGTAGATGCCGCAACCAAACATAAAATCCTGCCAGACGAGCAATCCTAATTCATCGCAAGTTTGATAAAACACATCGTCCTCGTAGATACCGCCGCCCCAAACGCGGATCATGGTCATGTTGCAGGCTCGAGCCATTTCGAGGCGTTCGCGGTAGCGTTCTGGCGTGATGCGCGGCAGGAAGTTGTCATCGGGAATCCAGTTCGCGCCACCGCAGAAGATTGGAACGTTGTTGACCTCAAACACGAATGATGTGCCCGGATCGGCTGCTAGCGGTTCCTCGAGCAACCGCAATTTTCGAGCACCGAGTTTCAAAGTTCTCGAGTCGAGCACGCTTCCATCACGTTCGAGCACAACCTCGAGCGAGTAAAGCGATTGCGTTCCGTACCCATTCGGCCACCACAGTTCAGGTTTAATCACCGTAAAAACATGCTCGAGGTGGCTGGATTTGATTCGCGCATCTTCGACCAGATTTCCGTGCGGGTCACGCAAGATCAGTTGCAGGCTCGAGCCGGAGGTGTTTCCTTCGAGTTCAAGCTTGACGACAAATTCGGCGCTACTCAAATCATCGGCCACCGTAACGGGCACATGAACATCAACGATTCGGGCCGCGAAAGTCTCGAGTCGCACGCCGCGCCAGAAACCGGTGGCAATCAATTTCGGACCCCAATCCCAGCCGTAATGGTACTGGGCTTTGCGCACAAACAACCGGCTCGAGTCGCCGTTCCACAGTGGTCTTGGCCCGCCGTTCGCGGCCTCGAGTCGCTTGCCGCGATCCCAAGAATTCTCGAACAAAACACGCAATTCGTTGCGACCAACGCGAAGTTTTTGCGTGACATTCACCCGATGCGCCACAAAAAAATTATCAGACTCGAGGGTCAATTCTTTGTTCAACCAGACTTTGGCAAAGGTGTCCAAACCGTCGAAACACAAGTCCGTCCGACTCGAGGGTTCAGCCACTTCAAACTCGAGTTTGTACAACCAATCGGTTTCGCCCACCCACTGCACGTCCAATTCATTCATGCCGAAAAACGGATCGGGAATCAGACCGTGCGCCATCAAATCCGTGTGCGCGGTTCCGGGCACCCGAGCGCTTCGCCAGCCGTTACCTGCGAAATCCATCTCGAGGGTTTCTTCTGGGTTTCGTCGCTTGAACGACCAACCAGAATGCAGAACCGTGTGCGTCTTTGGGTGGTCCATGAAAGCTCCTTGCCGGTGATGGTCTACAGAATTTGGCTCGAGATGACGGGTTTCGTTTAGTAAAATTTAATGGTGACGGTAGCATTTGGATTTCTAAAAGTCAAAGGGTGAAGTAGAAATAACGTTTCAGACACGAAAAATAGAGTGGTACGCCAGATGGCGTAAGCTGCCGGACCAACAATCGTTTTGGGTTTACGAAACAAATCTGCTATCATCACCCGCATGACCAAAGCGACCGACTCGAGTCAAACAAACTCGATTGGTGGAGGTGTCACGATTCGTGATGTCGCCACCCGCGCCGGCGTTTCGATTGGCACGGTCTCAAGGGCACTCAAAAATCAGGCTGGCTTGAGCGAAAACACGCGAATGCAGGTTTTGCGGGCCGCGCTCGAGTTGGGGTACAACACCGGCAATTTGCGGCAGAACAAAATCCGCAGGGTGTCATTTTTGGTCAGCCGTTTGGACACCGATGTTCCGGCCAATCCATTTTACTCGCACGTGTTGCACGGTGTCGAGGATGCTTCACGCGAACTCGAGATCGTCTTGCAATACTTAACCCTGCGGCCCGGTGATCGCACGTTGGACATCATTCGTCGTCACGAGGCCGATGCGCTCTTGTGCGTCAGTTTTTTTGAACCACGCATACTAGAGCGAATCGCTGGGCTGGGCATCCCGATGGTGCTGGTCGATCATTTCGCTGCGGGCCTGCCGTCGGTGAACATCGATAACGTCACGGGTGCGAAATTGGTGATTCAGCATTTGATTGAAACGGGTAAAAAACGAATCGCCTTCCTGAACGGTCCGAACCACTATTCGATCCGTCAACGCCTTCGCGGTTTCCAGGAGGCGCTGTTCGAGGCGCAAATGCCTTCGGACCCGAACCTGGTGACAATGATGGAGGTTCAGGAGAATCAAATCTCGATCCGCGAGCAGAGCCGTGCGGCAATGCAGTCGTTGCTGGTACTGCCGAATCCTCCCGATGCAGTCTTCTGTTGGAACGACGAGGCCGCACTGATCGCCATGCGTTACTGCATGCAGCAGGGATTGCGCATCCCTGAAGACATGGCCATTGTCGGTTTCGATGACATTGACGCAGCGGGGCACTCGAATCCGTCTCTGACCACCGTGCGCGTGAACAAGGAATTGCTCGGCAGGCGCGGCCTGGAACGGTTGATCGAACGCAACGATGCCGACACGCTCGAGCTTGTACCGGTCGAGTTGATCGTGCGTGAAAGCACGGTCGCGCCGAAAAAACGATCTCGAGCCAATTGAGTTTGGGTTCGAGCGTTCCACCCAAGATTTGCGTCTCGGGTTTTTGTTGCTGTCTTGCGAACACCTGAAAACCTTGCACGGTTCTCGCCGGAATGATGAAGGCTCGAGGTTGCGGGCTACAGCGCAATTGCTTCGTGCCTAACACGTTCTGTTTCACTTGAGGTTGCGCGTCGATTTTCCT
>JANOWZ010000626.1:0-2833 GCA_031418155.1 Deinococcales bacterium | reverse complement strand
CCTCGAGTCGGTACGCGAACCCGTACTCCTCGAGTCGGTACGCAAACCTTTATTTCTCGAGCCTCGCAAGAAATCCTGGGGGTGATGCATGGCCCAGAAGAAAAAATTCCTGCTGCGCATCGACCCAGACCTGTACAACGCCCTCGAGCAATGGGCCAGCGACGAGTTCCGCAGCGCCAACGCGCAAATCGAATTCCTGCTCAAAGATGCAATCAAACGTGCCAAACGGGACAAAACCTCGAACACCGTGACCACAGAAGAACCACAGTCGTAACGAATTCCAGCAAAAATTTCAGAAAGGAACCATCATGAACGAAGTCTTTGAAATCGCCTCGAGCAACGCCCGCTGGGGATTTGTGGTGCTCGGATTGATCCCGGTGCTGATCGGCTTGGGTCTGATCGCTTCGGGATTGAACATGCCAAGACTCGAGATCACCGACGCGGGTTTGCGGTTGAGCGGCGAACTGTACGGGCGTTTGATTCCAACATCTGAACTCAGGCTCGAGCAATCCTGACTGGTGGACATCGGTCTCGAACCGAACTTGGCCCCAGTCATACGCACATTCGGCACGGGTTTACCCGGTCACAGCACCGGCTGGTATCGGCTGCGCAACGGCGAAAAGGCACTCTTGTACCTGACGGATCATTCACACGCCGTCTACGTTCCGACGACAGCCGGTTACGCGGTGCTGGTCAGTCCGAAAGACCCAGCACGGTTTCTGGCACAATTGCAAAAACTCAGGTGATCCAAGCGTGTACTTGAGAAAAAACGTGACCCGGAAAGCCTGCTTCTGGGTCACGCATTTGGTTCACCTCGAGTTTAGACGGAAAAGCCGAACATCCGCATTTGCCGCTTGCCATCCTCGGTCATCTTGCCGGTGCCCCACGGTGGCGTCCAGACGAAATCGACGTTCACACCCGTCACACCCTCGAGCCGCATCAGGGCCAATTCCGCATCGGCTTTGATCATGTCTTGCACCGGGCAACCGACGCTGGTTAAGGTCATTTCGATATCGACCACGCCGGTATCGGAAACCTCGCATTTGTAGACCAAACCGAGATCCACAATATTCACCGGAATTTCTGGGTCTTTGACGACCTTCAACGCCTCGAGCGCCATTTCTCGGGTGACGGGACCACTTGCTGCCACTTCTGTTTCGTTCGTCTCAACAATTTCACTCATGATGCGCCTCCAAATTCAATCGGAAACCCTGCGGCATTCCAAGCATTGATGCCACCCTCGAGGTTGGTGACTTGATAGCCATGCTGCGCCGCGAACTGTGCGGCCTGAGCGCTGCGCACGCCTGCGGCGCACATCAGCACGACCTCGTTTCCTTGAGGTAATTCCGTGTAACGCTGCGCAAATTCGGACAGCGGAATCAGGACGGCTCCCGGCACTCGGGCCTGTTCAAATTCGGCGATTTCACGCACGTCGATCAGGGCAGCTCCGGCTTGGACGCGGCGTTGGGCTTCAGCGGGTTCAATGCGGTCAAACATGACTGGATTCTAACTCGGGCTCGGGCCTGGGTTTGTAGTCCCCGCGTCTGGGCATTTCCAAACCGACCGGTTCGAGACCAATCGATTCCATCCAGGCTCGGAAGGCTTCAACACCTCGAACGTACAAAAGCGGACGACGTTCACGCCTGCCGAGCTTCTTGCGGTTTTGCCATTCAGCGGGAATGCGTTCAGGCTCGAGTTCTGGGACGAGCGCCCAATTCGTGTTCATCGGTTGAAAATTCTTGCTCTCGGCGGTCGCCAGGAAACGCACCAATGCCCCCAGCATTGAAGTCTGAGGCGGAACCCCAGGCTCGAGCCCCAAGGCGAGTCTGGCGGCATTCAGGCCCGCCAACCAACCGGTCGCGGCACTCTCGAGGTAGCCCTCTGTGCCTGCGAGCACACCAGCCGTGAACAACCGTGGTTCCTCCTTGAACTGCAACGTCGGCCCGAGCAGTTTGGGGGCGCATAGGTACGTGTTTCGGTGCATCACGCCGTACCGCGCAATCTCGGCATTTTCGAGCCCAGGAATCAAACGCACCACCTCGAGTTGATCGCCCCACTTCAGACCAGTTTGAAACCCGACCAGGCTCCAGAGCCGCCCCTCGAGATCTTCTTGCCGCAATTGTGCCACCGCGTAAGGCTCGCGGCCCGTGCGAGGATCGGGCAATCCCTTCGGTTTGAGCGGCCCGAAACGCGGTGTGTCCACCCCGCGACGCGCAATCTCCTCAATCGGCATGCAGCCCTCAAAAAACTCGAGCTTCTCCCAATCGTGCGGCGTGTGCGAACGCGCCCGCTCGAGCGCCGCGTGAAAACGCAGGTACTCGTCACGGTCAAACGGGCAATTCAGGTAATCCGCCTCCTGCCCGTAACGGCCCATCCGATAGGCGATGGTCGTGTTGACGCTTTCAAACTCGAGGACCGGCGCGGCGGCATCGTAAAATGCAAGGTGATCGCCGCCGGTGAAACGCTCAAGGTCTTTTGCCAAGGCATCCGAGGTCAGCGGCCCGGTCGCAATCACCACGATGCCCTCGGGGACACGCTCGAGTTCTTCTTTGTGAAACACGATCAGCGGGTGCGCCTCGAGCGAATCGGTGATCGTTTGCGCGAAACCATCCCGTTCAACCGCCAAGGCATTGCCAGCCGGAACCCGATTCTGATACGCGGCCTGCATGACCATCGCGCCAGCCTCGCGCAATTCGGCCTGTAGCAATCCCTTGGCGTTGCCTTCACCCTCACCGCCGAGGCTGTTGCTGCACACCAATTCGGACGCTTTTTCACTACGATGCGCGGGCGTCATTTTTGCGGGTCTCATCTCGTACAAATGCACACGAACACC
>JANOWZ010000625.1:0-4629 GCA_031418155.1 Deinococcales bacterium | reverse complement strand
CGTTGAACCGCCGCGATTTTTTGCGTTTCGCCAGCCTCGGCGGGCTGGGTTTCTCGAGCCTGCGAACTTTTGCCCGTGCACAGTTCTCGAGCAATCCGTTCGCTCTGGGCGTGGCCTCTGGCGATCCAAGTTCAGATGGGTTCGTGCTTTGGACCCGACTTGTGGCTGAACCGCTACAGCCGACTGGAACCGGTATTCCGCTCGATCCAGTTTCGGTGGAATGGCTTGTCGCTCGAGACGAGAATTTGAAACGAATCGTGCAATCCGGGCAGGTGTTCGCCGTGCCAGAACTCGCGCACAGCGTCCATGTCGAAGTCACCGGCCTCGAGCCTGACCGTGAATATTGGTACGCCTTCCGGGTCGGTGATGCGCAAAGCAGCGTCGGGCGTTCTCGAACCTTACCCGCGATTGGCTCGAGGCCCGAGCGTTTGAGTTTTGCCTTTGCCAGTTGCGCCAATTACACGCACGGGTTTTACACCGCCTATCGCGCCCTCGCCGAAGAGGATTTGGACCTCGTGCTTTTCCTCGGTGATTACATTTACGAAGGTGGATCTGACGCGGCGCTCGAGAGGAGCATCGGCGCAAAGGTTATCCGGCAGCACACCGGCGGCACCTGTCGAACACTCGATGACTACCGACGGCGCTATGCGCTCTACAAATCTGATCCGAACTTGCAACTCGCGCATGCCCGAGCCCCGTGGATCGTGACTTGGGACGATCACGAACTCGAAGACAATTACGCCAATGACCTTTCGCGCCACGGCACGCCGAAATCCGAACTGGCGCGTCGGCGTTTGGCTGCGTATCAGGCGTACTACGAACACCAACCGTTGCGCCTGAATTCGCTGCCTCGAGGGCTTCAGATGCAGTTGTACCGGCGGTTTTCGTATGGCGATTTGGCATCCTTCAACGTGCTTGACACCCGGCAGTTTCGCACGCCGCAACCGTGTGGTGATTTCACGCTGCAAATCGGCTGCACCCCCAACAACCCAAACGAAACCATGATGGGTCTCGAGCAAGAATCCTGGTTACAGTCTGGACTTGAGCGTTCCGAATCGCGTTGGAACATTTTGGCGCAACAGGTCATGATGGCAAGGTTCGATCCACTGGCTGGTCCCGGAGTCGGCATGAACAACGATGCCTGGGATGGCTATCCGCTCGCTCGAGATCGACTCTTTCACTTTCTTGAGTCGGCCCACGTGTCCAACCCAATCGTCTTGACGGGTGACATTCATTCGAGTTTCGTCGCAGATTTGAAACGCGACTTTCTAAATGCAAACTCGAAAACGTTCGCCACAGAATTTGTCGGCACTTCGATCACATCCGTTTTTCCTGAGATCGCTATTGGTTTCGCCCAAGCTGCCATGTCTGACAATCCGCACTTGAAGTATTTTGATGCCATCCACCGTGGGTACAGCCGGGTTCAGGTCACGCGAAACACGTTGAAAACCGATTTTCGAGTCATCAATACCCGAGAACCCGATGCCGAAGTCCGCACCGCCTCGAGTTGGGTGGTGGTTGATGGTGAACCCGGCGCTCAACGCGCATGAGCAGGCTGCTTTCGGTCGATTGGGATTACTTTTCGGGATCGCTCGAGCATGTCTTTGATTCGCCATTGTGGGGTTCACCCGACCTCGAGTTTGACCGTTGCGAGCGCTGGCGCGAACGGGCGTGGTCTCGTGGCGGCTCGAGTTTTGCAGTCTTGCGTCATGACTTTCCGCTGTTCGGTGATCCGCAAGTATTGCTGCGTTTTGTTGGAATTCCAACGTTCGCCGTCTCGAGTCACGCTGCCGCGTATGGCCTCTTGAAACGCCAGAATTGCTCGAGCGTCATCAACCTTGATTCGCACCACGACCTGTTCAGTTCCAGCGGTGATCCAACGCGGGTTCGTCCCGGAAATTGGGCTGGCTTGGCCCTCGAGCACGGCCTGATCGAAACGTACACCTGCATCTATCCAAGCTGGCACAAAGGGGTTCGGGTTAGTGAAGGCTTTGATTTGGACCGAACCTGGTCTGAACTCGGTGTTCGAGCGTGGCTGGACCGGGTTTCCCTCTCACGTGATGACAGTGTATTGGATTCCCTCGAGCCAAACGCCATCCTGCTTGTGCTTTCTCCGGCGTGGTCGAATCCACTTTACGACTCGCTTTTCCTCGAGCTTGCGCAGGGCCTCAACGCCGATCTGGAGGCAGCATTGATCGAACGTCGTTTCTGAGCAGTATCATCAGACATGAGCAGACTCTTGCGAACGTGTTGTGTGGTTTTGCTGCTGGTGTTGGTCGCCTGCAATGACATTTCAACGCCGAACATCGTTTCCAAACCGGGAACCACCACAACGATCATCATCGTGCGTCACGCTGAACGCGATCCGGGTCTCGATCCGCCCTTGAACGCCGAGGGGGTTGCCCGAGCCCAAATCCTGGCCGATGTGCTCGGGCAGAATGGGGTCACGGCGATTTACACGATGGATGCGGTTCGCAACCGCGAGACGGCGCAACCGCTGGCCACAAAACTCGGCCTGACGCCATCTCTCGTGCCGGTGTCGCAATTGTTGGACACGAAGGCGCTCGCCAAACGCTTGGTCACAGAATGGTTGAGCAAGCATTCGGGTGGTGTGGTCTTGTGGATCGGCAATCTGGGATCAACCACCACCGGGCAGAACGGGACGCTCGAGGAGGTTTACCGGCTTTTGGGTGGGACCGGAAATCCGCCGAACCGCTATCAAGATTTGTACATTGTCGTGGTGCCCGAGGAGGGCAAAGGCAAGGCGAGTTTCATTCAGACCGTATATGGACCGAAGAGTTCCTTGGATTGATGTGACCCGATTGCCTGCGGCGTTCAGGGTTAAGCTGCAAAAAGATGCTCGAGTCTGCCTTACGATCCGACCCTCAAGTGTTGTTGTGGTTGTTTGCCAACGCCCTGCAACGCCGTGGGATGCTGTCTGAACGGGCTGACCTGACCGCATATCGCCTCGTGAATGCCGATGCCGATGACCTGCCGGGAATGACCTTGGACCGCTTCGATCAAACCCTGGTTTTGAGCCTCTATGTGGACCTCGAGCCGGATTTGGAGGCGCGATTGTTCGATCTGATCGTTCAGGTGTTTGCGCCACAGGCGATCTACCTCAAGCGCCGCCCGCGTGAGGCGCGTCATGCCGCAAACACCGAGCGCGAACATCTCGCGCCGGAACATCCAGTTTGGGGCGAACCAACTCCTGAGTTGGTGGTGCTCGAGGATGGACGGCATTTTTTGATTTGTCCTGGCGGTGATCTTTCGGTCGGCTTGTTCTTGGACATGCGCCCAACCCGCACGTGGCTCGAAACGAAAACCAAGAACAAAAAAGTTCTAAATGCCTTTTCGTACACTTGTGGCTTTGGTCTCGCCTCGAGCCTGGGCAACGCTGCACGGACGGTCAATTTGGACTTGTCGCGCCGTGCGCTCGATTGGGGCGAGGAGAATTACCATTTGAATCAACTCGAGCCGGAACGTCAGGATTTCATTGCCGGTGATGTGTTCGATTGGTTGGGTCGCATGAAGCGCTGGAAAGACCGCTTTGACCTGGTGATCCTCGACCCGCCGAGTTTTGCCAAGTCACGTTTAAAACGCTTTTCTGTTTCGGCGCATTACCACGATCTCGTGGCCCTGACCACACCGGTGATCGCCCCTGGTGGCACACTGTTGGCGTGTTGCAATCACGCGGGCCTCTCCAGGTCATCGTTTTTGCGCCTGATCGAATCCGGGTTGCGTGACGTGGGCCGTCAGGTAGTGGGTTTGACTTCGCTCGGGGCCGATCCCATCGATTTCCCGGTCCGCGCCGATGGTGAAAGCCCCCTGAAGGTCTTTGCTGTGCAACTCGATTGAACCCTCACGCCCAAATCGAACGCCATCGGGTCGAAATTTGCCGGGTTGAAATTGGTCGGGTCAAAATCTGTTAGTTTGTGTCTGTGCCATCGGGTCAGGTTCACAATGCAATCAACACGCTTTCGTTTGTGGCCTTGACTGGCGGTTACGGTTACGCCACCTCTCAGGGTTTGATTCCGCGTTTCGATGTTGGTCAAATTGGCTTGTTTACGATCGCGTTCGCGGCGGGAACATTCCTGCTTTCGCCCGATCTGGATTTGGCCGAACAGAATGTCTCGAGCAAACGCAATTGGGGCTATTTGGGTTTTTTGTGGGTGCCGTATGGTTGGGTGTTCAGCCATCGTGGGTTGTCGCATACTTGGCTGATCGGGCCGTTGACGCGACTGTTCTATTTGGCCCTGTTGCTGGCCGCTCCAGTTTGGTTTTCTCGAGACCTGCTGCACAATTTCCGCATCGGTCAGGACGATGCGCTCGCGGTGATGGTTGGGTTTTACATCTCGCAATGGTTGCACCTGTTGGCCGATGGTCTCAGTCCAGATTTGCAACGCGGCTTCGGTTTGGCGAGTTCACGCAGACGTCGTTGATGGTTATTACAGCCATTTCGGGATTTCTTGAGAATGCCTTTTTTCTCAAGAAATCCCCGAGTGATACGGGTGACAAACAGTGGCCCACCAGGTCGAAACTTGGATCGTGCATCGTGTAACACACGTAGGACGTGATGCACGTGTTTCACACGATAAGATTTCGACAAGAAAGACATCGGCAACAATT
>JANOWZ010000624.1:0-5783 GCA_031418155.1 Deinococcales bacterium | reverse complement strand
CCGGCGATCACGATGGAGGCTTGGGTCACGGACATGGGCGCGAGACACATCCCGCTCGAGTTCAAATTCCATGTCTCAATGGCGGGCAGCCTTGGGGTCGGCTCGAATCTGAACCACTGGTCGGAATCGGATCGACTCGAGGCGAAAAACTTGATCGGGTTGTACAAGGACGTGCGTCACGTGATTCAACAGGGCGATCTTTTTCGGTTGCGCTCCGCATTTTCTGGCGGATTCTCGAGCCTGATGTACGTTGCCAAAGACCAGTCCGAGGCGGTCCTGTTCGCCTTTCGCACGCACATTCCAAACCCGGTCAAACTGCCGCCGTTACATTTGCGCGGCCTCGAGCCGGACGCTCTCTACGAGATCAAAGGCTACGGAACCCGTTCTGGAAGAGCCTGGGCCGAAATTGGTCTCGAGTTCCCCACCGGCCCGATGCCGTTCGGTTTCGAGATCGTTGATTTCATGCACTTACCACCTGGTCTGACGCTGCCTGAAGGTTGGAAGTTGAGCAGCATCAATTTCTCGAGCACAGTTTTGAAGATACGTCGCCTCTAAAACAGATTAGAGTAAGAACCGATTGACTCAAGCTGGCACAACATTTTTGCTTTATCAGACCTCAACAAAAGATTCTCATCTCGAGCCTCCATTTCAAATTCCCCATTCCAAAAGGAGCAACCCCATGAGCAAAAACGGACCAAAAATCACCTTGATCGGCGCGGGCAGCACGGTGTTTGCCAAGAATTTGATTGGCGATATTTTGACCTTCCCAGAATTGCAGAACTCGCACATCGTGCTGTTGGACATCAACGAGGAACGCTTGAAAACCTCGGAGATTGTGGCGCGAAAAATTTGTGAGGCGTTGAACGTCAAGCCGCAAATCACAGTCACCACCGATGCAGAGAAGGCACTCGAGGGTTCGGACTATGCGATCAGCATGATTCAGGTTGGTGGGTACAAGCCTTCGACCGTGGTGGATTTCGAGATTCCCAAGAAGTACGGCTTGCAGCAAACCATCGGTGACACCTTGGGCATTGGTGGCATCATGCGTGGTTTGCGCACGATTCCGGTGCTGCTCGATTACACACGGATCATGGAGCGAGTGAGTTCGCCAAACATTTTGCATCTCAATTATGTCAATCCGATGGCGATGAATTGCTGGGCGTTGGCGAAGGCCAGCAAGGTTCAGGTCGTTGGTTTGTGCCACAGCGTTCAAGGCACCGCTCACGAGTTGGCCGAGGATTTGGGCATCCCCGACGAAGAACTCGATTACGTGGTCGCAGGCATCAACCACATGGCCTTCTACCTCAAGCTCGAGCACAATGGTGTGGACATGTACCCGCGCTTGCGCGAATTCCTCGAGCGTGGCAATCTGCCAGAACGCGCCTTGGGCGCGGAGTACGGCTGGGCACTCGCCAACCGCGTGCGGTATGAGGTCTTCAAGCACTTCGGGCATTTCGTCACCGAATCGAGCGAGCATTTTTCCGAGTACGTGCCCTGGTTCATCAAACCGAATCGCCCGGACTTAATAGAGAAATTCAAGATTCCAATTGACGAGTACATTCGTCGTTGCGAAGCGCAAATCAAGCATTGGGACAGCTTGCGTCAGAGGCTCGAGGACAGCAGTGAAAAGATGGTGGTCAAACGCAGCAAAGAGTACGGCTCGAGGATCATTCACAGCCGCGAAACCGGCGAGCCTCGCGTGATTTATGGGAACGTGCGCAATGACGATTTGATCTCGAGCTTGCCGAATGGGTGTTGTGTCGAGGTTCCGTGCTTGGTGGACAAGAACGGCATTCAGCCGACACGGATTGGCGCACTGCCACCGCAACTTGCGGCGATGATGCGCACGAACATCAACGTGCAAGAATTGACGGTCGAGGCTGCGTTAACCGGCAACCGTGAGCACGTTTATCACGCCGCGATGATGGACCCACACACGGCGGCGGAACTCGACCTCGATCAGATTCGCAACCTTGTCGATGACCTGCTCGAGGCGCACGGCAAGATGATGCCGGAAGCACTTCGCCTGAAGAATGGTTCGGGTCACCCGAGCACGCAGCCCATCGCGGCGGATTGAAGTGGTCAAGGGCCGTCGGCGCACCACCAGCCAGCAAGTCGCAGTTCGGGCTGGCGTGTCGCGTTCGACGGTTTCGTTCGTTTTGAACAACGTGCCGAACATGAGCTTCACCGAGGAAACCCGCAAGCGTGTGCTTGAGGCCGCAGAAGAACTGGGGTACGTGCCGAACGCGGCGGCGCAAATGCTGGTCAGCGGTGAGACGCGCACGATTGGCTTGGTCGTTTCACACGCCGAGCATTTCTCGGTCGATGCGTTCATTCCACAACTCTTGTACAGCCTCAGCCGTGATGCGCACGCGCTTGGCTATCGGGTCTTGCTCGAGACCATCGAGGATGTTTCGCAACCGAATGCTTACGACGACTTGGTGCGTGGTCAACGCATCGATGGTCTGATCGTTTTGAACACCCGTTCGGACGATTCGCAATTGCCGGAATTGATCCGCAAGAATTTTCCGGTGGTTTTGCTCGGTTTTCCCGAATGGGCGAAATTGGGCGAACGTGCCGGGGCCATCTGGACCGATGGTCGCGCTGCTGGTCACGTGGCCACGCAACACCTGATTGATCTGGGGCACTCGAGAGTTGCGCACATCACCTTCTCGCCCGAGCAGTACCACGCCACACAGGACCGGCATTTGGGTTGGCGAGACGCGCTGCTGGCTGCGGGTTTGAGTGATGCTGGCCTGCTCGAGTATGGCAATTACAGCGCTGCGAGCGGTTTCGCCGCGATGCAGAAGTTGCTCGAACGCAAGCAGCGTCCAACTGCACTTTTCGCAGGCAATGACACGATTGCCATGGGTGCGATGGCGGCGATTCATCAACATGGTTTGCGCATCCCCGAAGACATTGCCGTGGTTGGCTATGATGACATTCCGACCGCGCCGTACATGGTGCCACCGTTAACCACGATTTGCGTGTCAGCGCTCGAGCATGGTCATGAGGCCGTGAAAAGTTTAAACGAGTTGCTGCAAGGCGAACGTCCGAGCGTGCTGGTCAAAACCCTCGAGACACCATTGGTGATTCGGGAATCGTGTGGCGCGACAGCGCCCAAGGATTGATCAGCACGACAGCGCCCAAGGATTGATTGTTCGTTAGCGCCCAAGGATTGAATCAGACTCGAGCCCTGGTTAATTTGCGTTGACCGGGGCTGGCACGCTGCAAATGCGGGCCGTGACTTTGCTTTCAGTGGTTGTTTGGGTCTGAATGGCCACGGAGAGCAAATTGCCGGTGTACTTGTCGTTCAACTCGAGGAAGTAGCGTCCGTCATTGTTTTTAAAGCGGTTGCTGCGTTCGATTGGCACGGTTTCGCTTTGTCCGTCGTCGTAGGTCAGGGTTGCATTGAACTTCATGACGTTGTTATCAGAGAGTTTCAGGTAGACGTATTTTGTTGAACCTTTGATGCGTGCCGTGCCTGGGGTGTAAATCACAGGCCGGAGTTTGTTGTTCAGCAATGGAACCGTTGGCCCGTTCGCCACAGCGTTCGGGCCACTGCACGCGCCGTAGATGCTGGGGATGATTCGTCGGAATGAATGCAGGGTTTGACCGTATGGAAAGAACCAGAATTCATACAGTAAAAATTTAGGTTTTTGCTGCGTGTAATCCGGGCTTAAAAAGTATGACTCGAGCGACATGTCGTAACCACCACCGGAAATGGCGGCATTCACCACGCCGGTTTTCAATCTTTCTTGCAGGAAGCCAGCGAAGTTGTAATCGAGTTCTTTCGGGTCCCACGGTGGACCACTGAAGCTCGAGCCGGTCAGGACGACCTCAATCTTGTCATCCCCCAAGAGGTTGCCGCCGTTGCGGATCGCTTGGTAGCCCTGTGCGGTTTCGAAAGGCATTGTGTAGCCTTTGCAGTATTTTTCGACCACTCTAGGGACGCTGCCTTTGAAGTTGTAGATTTTGCTCGCTGCGTTGACGTAATCGGCTTTTGGCAGGCTGTTGTAATAACCACTCCAGGCTTTGACTTCTTTGGCGGTGGCCTGCGCCGTGACTTGCGCCCCGAGGGGTGTCCAGTGAATGTCGCGGGTAAAAAACAAATTGCCTTTGCCGCCGTTCCAACCGTATTCGCGCATGGCTTCCATGACGTTGACGGTGGTGATACCCGCGTTGCGGAAGAGTGTGACCGAATCGTTGTAATCGGTTCGAGCCACATCCACGTTGAATTTGGCTTGAATCGGGTTCCTGAGGTCGAAGTGTTCGTTGCTGATGCTGGGTCGGTTTGGGATCGGAATGGCGATCAGTTTGATGCCACGAGCCCAGAGCGCATCGTTGAAGCGTTTGACCGGTTCATACTGGCCGGAGTAGGCGAAGCGGTTCAGACCGAATTCGGGGGCCAGGTACAACCAGTTGTCCAGACCGCCGATGGGGATGTTCGGTGCTTTGTTGACCTCATTGCAGACGGTGAACAGGGTGCTGGGTGCGGCGTGTAGGCTCGAGGTCAGCAGTGTACCTGTCAGGGTCGCGCCGATCAGCAGGTGTGGGCGTTTCATATGACTCCTGGGCAAAGGTTCGGGTGGTGGGCTCGAGATTGGACCGGTTTGGGTTCAGGCTGGATGCAAACTTGAGATGGTAGACAGCGCCTCTCGCAAGTTAAACTCATTTTTTAACAGATCATGGGCAAATTAAGTTTTGTTTAAATCCATTGAGCTGGCGACTTGATACTCAAGCGAACAACGGCAGCTTTGAACTGCATCACCGGCTCGAGGCATTCAAAAGCGCCGGTCAGAGTCAATAAATAAGAGTCAATAAGTCAAAAACAATGGGCCGAAATCAATGAACCGGGTTCAAACGGATTTCTGAGTGCAATGCTGCGTGTCGGCTCACATCGTGCCTCCTTCTTCCTTGAAACAATGAGTGTGGGGCCTCGGATGGTCTCGAGGAATTGGTTTTCCAATGGTTTTCTCTCAGGTCGTTTCTAAACCGACCTGTGCTTGCGTGTTTTCCCTTGAAGTCCTCTTAATCCTTGTGTGGTCAAGTAATGGACAGATCCGGGGGGGTTTGTTGCCAGACCCCAAACTCCGAACGTCCGGTTACGAAAAGAGGGTCCGATGAATCCAAGTGAGATCAATGATCGTTTCAATCCAGCCAGGGTGCTTAAAGCGCTCCAAGACCGTGCCTGGATCATCGCGCTTTCTGTGGCATTGTGCTCCGCGCTGGCCTTTTTCATCTCGAGGGCGCAACCGCAAAGTTACGAATCGACGGTCACCATCCTGTCAACGCCAGCGGCGAAGGACAACAACAGCCCAATTGGGAGCCTGATCCCCAAGCCGCCAGCTTTGCCACAAGGTGCACTCGAGAAGGTGTTGGGTTCGGGTGAGATTGTGGACCGCATCATTGCCAGCCTGGAAACACAAAAGATTGGCACTGCCGATGAACGTGCCCGAGTCAAAGCCGCGCTCGAGAATGAGGTGGTCGAACGCAAGCCCGAGACCTTCCTAATGCGTGGACGTTTGGATTTGGATGGTAAAGGCACATATGACATCACTGCGACCGGCCAAACGCCTGTTATGGCGACCGCATTGGCCAATACTGCCGCCAGCGAACTGGTTTCTTGGGACACCAAGCGTGGCCTGGGACTGGTTCAGCAGGCACTCAGCACCGCCAAAGCACAAATCAATCAGGCCGATGCGCGTTTGGCCGCCGGAAGCTTGACCCTGTTAGACCGTGAATCGCTCTCAAACAGCCGATCCAAATACGCCGAGCAGATC
>JANOWZ010000623.1:0-1979 GCA_031418155.1 Deinococcales bacterium | reverse complement strand
GCATCCGATTCGTTCACGCTCGAGAATGTCAACGTGATTTTGGGTGTGAACGGTTCGGGGAAGACCACGGCGCTCAAGGCGATTGCGTTAGTCGTGATTGCTCAAATTGGTTCGCAGGCCGGTTTTCGCCCGTACTCATTGGTGCGTCGAGACATGGAAGGCTACGCAAAGCAGGCAGAAATAAACTCTGAACTCAAAGTCGGTTCACTTGATAATCACTACGATTTTCGGAATCACCCACAGACTTTAAATCTCAAAGTTCAATTGAATCGCATTCGAGATTCTGAGGTTTTGCATTACACAAATGAATCTGACCCTATTCTCGAACAGAATTTTCTTCGGGAAGAAATGTATGACGAGGAATCTCCAGCATTTCTTATGGTTGCGTATGGCGCAACACGCCGCACCGAATCTGGTGAGTTCGATCCGGGCTCGAGGTCCAAATCTCGCAGTGCTCGATACGCTCGAGTTGCTGGTTTATTCGAGGATCACTTGACCCTCGTTCCGTTGCAATCGTGGTTGCCAAAAGTTGAATACCAAAAAAATGAAAACCGGTTCGCTGAGGTGATCGAATTGGTCGCCAATCTCTTGCCCGAAGGTCTCGAGTTTCGTGGCGAACAAGAACGTGACGAATACGTTTTTCACCACCACGGCATCACCGTGGCGTTCGCGGCGCTTTCCGATGGCTACCGCGCCTATATCGGTTGGATCACCGATCTGATCTCGCACTTGGTCACGGTTTGCCCGCCCGAAACGCCATTGCGTGAACTTGAGGGTGTCGTGCTCGTGGACGAAATTGACCTGCACGTTCACCCGACCTGGCAGCGCGAGATCGTGGCGCAAATCTCAGAAGCCTTACCGCGATTGCAATTTGTTTTCACCACGCACAGCCCGATTGTGGCCGGATCGGTCAGTTCGGCGAACCTGTTCATTGTCGCGCAACCCAACAACCAAGACAGCGCGATCATCACGCGCCCAAGCAGTGAAGTCTACGGCCTGAGCGCCGATCAAATCCTGACCTCGAGCATGTTTGGACTCAATTCCACCCGCGCACCGGAGTTCGTCAAGGAACTCGAGAAACTTGAGGCGAGCGCCAAACAGGGCGATGTCGATGCGGCGCTCGCCTTTCAACGCGGCTTGGCTCGAGGGGCTGGGGCCGAAGCGGAAGCGAGCAAAAAAGTACCCGATTGGGTCAAAACCGCCGCGAAAAAAACGCCCGAAGAACGTGACTTGCGGGCCAAACCGAGCAAAAAACGCCAGGGGTGAGGCATGGTTGTTTACAAGATCAGCCTGACCAAACTCGAGGAACTGGTGACTGCCGTTTCCAAAGACTGGTTGAAACGCGCCCGGAAACGCACCAAAGAAGTCACAGATGCCGGAACATTCGACGATGGCGCTTCGATCTGGAGCGACATCAAAATCGTGTTCATCAACTTGCAGCACCGCAAATGCGCCTATTGCGAACGCAAACTGGCCGGAAGGATCAAAGGCAAAGCCGAATACGATGTCGAACACTACCGACCCAAAGGCCGGGTGCAACCCTGGCCCAACGCGAACGACCACCTGGACTACAACTTCCCAACCGGCGACGCGAACGAAAAAGGCTACTACTGGTTGGCGTACACCCTCGAGAATTACGCGGTCGCCTGCAAGTCCTGCAATTCCGGTTTGAAATCCGACCGCTTCCCCATCGCCGGAACCCGAGGCCAGCCCGGAATGTCCGCGCAGGACCTGGACCAGTCGGAACGTCCACTGCTGATCTTTCCAGTCGGGGATCGCGCCGATGATCCCAGCGCACTGATCGGTTTCAACGGTGTCACGCCAATCCCAACGGGCAGTGACCCACAAGACCATGCGCACCAACGGGCTCGAGTCACCATCGACTTTTTTCGCCTCGCCAACGTTCATGACCGCGAAGAATTGTACTGGGAACGTTCACTGGCGATCAGTCAACTTTGGGCGTTGATCGAACTGGAAAA
>JANOWZ010000622.1:0-3576 GCA_031418155.1 Deinococcales bacterium | reverse complement strand
GGTCAGGCCGGAACTTCGCTCGCACCAAGCAACCTCGGTGACATCCTCGAGCGTGTTCTCGACAAAGGAATTGTCATTGCTGGTGACATCAGCGTGGCGGTCGGTGGCGTGGAACTCTTGTCGATCAAGATTCGGTTGATCATCGCCAGCGTCGAACGGGCGCAGGCGATGGGCATCGACTGGTGGAATTCTGACCCCAGTTTGTCGAGCGGCAGGCGCGGTGAGAGTGGTGCGCTCGAGAACGAGAACATCAAACTCAAGCTCGAACTTGAGAACGCGCATTTAAAGGCAGAATTGGCCCGTGTGAAATTTGAAACTCGAGCTTTGCTGGGCGCTGCGGCTGACGATTAGTTGCCCGTGTCCGCTCCCTGATCCATCAATACTTTTCGCTTCCCATTTTTCTTCTCGAGGTCAATCCCAATGAACTGGTATTCCCCTGAACTGACCGAACGTATCGCCCGCTCGCTCGGCGTGGCCCTCGAATTGCGTGGCTTTGAACCGATTGGTCACACGGATCGCGTGATCGGTCTGGTCGAACGCCTCGCGCAAGAACTCGAGTTGAACGAGGAAGAAGTGCGTGATGTGCGCCTCGGGGCGTTGCTGCATGACCTTGGAAAGTTTGGTGTGCCGATCCACATTGCAACCGAGACCGGGCCGCTCGAACCGAGCGAATGGGCTTTGATGCGTCGTCACGCGAGCATGGGACTCGAGTTTGCGGCAAACGTTCCTGGCTTGCCGCAGGGCGCTTTGGATTTGATCGGTTCGCATCATGAACGCTGGGACGGTTCTGGCTATCCGCGTGGGCTCGAGGGAACGATGATTCCGCTCGCAGCCCGCGTTTTCGCGGTGATCGATGCGTTCTGTGCGATGACGGCGGACTGGTGGAACGCCCGCGCGGTCGGTGTGCCCGCCGCGATGTATCAACTCAAGCTCGAGCGTGGCGAAGGGTACGAGGCTCGAATCGTTGATGCGCTGGCGAGCGTGCTGGCCTTGGATGGTTTGGATTTCGCGGCCAATCCGCGTCCGCGCAGCAGCAAACCCAACATTCCTTTCGAGGCTGAAGAAATTCCGACGACGCAGCATTTCATTTTGGTGGATGTCGATTTGAAGTTGTTGTACGCCAGTCCCGCCGCATTGTCGCGTTTCGATTTGGACATCAATGCCGAACGGATCGGATTGGAATTCGTTCACCCGGACGATCGCGTCAAAGTCGCTTTGAACATGCGTGAAATGCTCGGCAGCGGGCGGCGGGCGCAAAAGCTCGAGGCGCGAATCGGGCAGTCGGGCGCCTGGGAAACGTTCCGGTTTGAACCGGATCACGTGGCGAACAACGATGGCAGCGCGGGTTTGATCTTCTTGTGGCTCGAGGAGATGTCGAACATCGAACTCGAGGTTTCGCAGGTGATCAACCGTTCGATGAGCTTGACGGCGCAGGCGTTTGCACGGTCGAACGCGGCGATTGTGATTACCGATTCGCGTGAGTGCATCGTCGATGCGAGCCCGGCGTTTATTCGTCAGACCGGGTACGAGTTGCACGAGATGCTGGGTCGCTCACCAAAATTTTTGCAGGGTCCAAATTCGAGCCGTGAGGCGCTGGGCAAGTTGCGTCGCGGCATCGACGCGGGTCTTCCCTGTCAGGCCGAGGTCATCAATTACCGCAAGGATGGCAGCGAATTCTGGGTTCAAATCAACATCGATCCAGTCTTCGGGCCGGATGGGAAACCCAGCCATTTCGTCAGCATTCAGTCCGACATCAACGACCTCAAACGGGCGCAGGCCGAGGAGCAACGCTTGCTCGAGGTGACGCACGATGCGATTCTGGTCACGGATTTGGATGGTCGCGTGGTGCGGGCCAACAATGCCGCCGAAGCGGTTTTCGCGCAGGCGTTCGATGCGCTCAAGAAAAAACAGCTCGAAAAATTTTTCAACGAATCCGACCGCGATGAGGTCAAGAAGTTGATCGCCAGCGTCATGGGTTCAATGGGTGATGGTCCGTTGACGCTCGAGGCCCGAGGTCGCAGCGAACGCGGTTGGGGCCGTTGGATTTCTTGGAGCATCACGGCCTTCCCGAAGATCGACCGCTTGTACTGGGTTGGGCGCGATGTCACCGAACGCAAGATGGCGGCCATGAACCTCAAACGCGAACGCGATTTCATCACCAGCGTGGTCGATACCGCCGCGAGCTTGGTGATGGTTTTGGACCGTGGCGGCAAGATCGTGCAGTTCAACCGTTCTTGCGAACGTATCACCGAGTTTGAATTTTCTGAGGTTCGCAACAAAGCGCTCTGGGAATTGCTCGAGCCGAACGAAACCCAGGGCCGGGTGCGTGATTTCTTCGAGGACGGCGGCGGGATTTTGCCGAACGAAATCGAACTCGAGATGCGCAGCAAATCTGGCGAGGTGCGTTTAATCGCCTTCTCGAACACGATTCTTTCGACCTTGAATGGCTTGCCAGAATTTTTTGTCACGACCGGCATCGACATCACCTCGCAGCGGGTTGCCGAAACCGCATTGCGGGCCAGCGAGGCGCGTCACAAGGAGTTGTTTCTCGAGGCCGAGGCGCAACGGTTGGAGGCTGAGGCGCAGAAGCTCGAGGCCGACAATCAACGCGGCGAGGCCGAACTTCAAAAACTCGAGGCCGACAGCCAACGCGGTGAGGCGGAGCTTCAGCGGCTCGTGGCCGAACGTGGTCAACGCAAGCTCGAACTCTTGGGTCGGGTGCGCAGCGCTCTCGAGGGCGAGTTAGAACGCGACTCGAGCTTGCGGGCGGTCGTCGAGGCCGTCTCGAGCAGCTTCGGGTACGACCTGGTGAGCGCCTACACGATTGAACCCAACCAGTTGCGATTGGCGCACGCCGTCGGTAGCGCACACGCTTTCAGCGAGATTCCGTTGGACATGGGCATCGAGGCCCGGATCATCGCCAACGCGCAGGGCGAACTGCTCGAGGATGCCAACAGCGATCCCGATTTTGTTTCCAGCACCGATGGCGTGCGTTCCCGCGTGACCGTACCGTTGTTTGAGTGGGGCAAAGTCGTCGGGGTCCTGAATGTCGAAACGCTGCTCGAACGCACGCTTTCCAACGATGACCTTCGCGCTTTGACCGCCGTGGCCGAACACGTCGGGTTGGCGCTGGAACGCTCGAGTTTTTACACGCAGATTCGTGACAGCGAACAGCAGTACCGTGGCGTGATCGAACGCATCAATGACGCGATCATCGAGACGGATTCGAACGGCACAATCCGTTTTGCGAACCCCGCCTGGAAAAACCTGAGCTCCCGTCAGATCGACGAGACCGTCGGTCAGAACGTGCTCGAGTTTGTTCACCCGGACGATGCGCTCAAACTCCGACCCGTTTTGGATGCGACGCTCGAGAACACCGAGGCGCAATCGCGTTTCGAGGTTCGCCTGTTGACCAACGATGGTCGTTTCAAATGGGTGCTCGGCGCGACTCACCGGGCGTTTGACGCGACCGGCCGATTCGTGGCCGCCAGCACGGTTCTGGCCGACATCAACGATTTGAAGGCGCTCGAGATTCGCCGTCACCTTTCGGCCCGCAGCGATTCGGGTTTATACGGC
>JANOWZ010000621.1:0-2835 GCA_031418155.1 Deinococcales bacterium | reverse complement strand
TGCACTAGTGGGTCACTTGACGTGCTTGCGGTGTTTCGGACCTCAGTTTGATGAGAACACAATTTTTCGAGCAGGACGCGCAAAACACTCCAAGTATCTCAAACTCGATTGCCTATATCCACGTCAAGTGACCCACTAGTGATGATAACATTTTTTATCATTTGAATAAATAATTCCCAAATCAGATAATCGTGATATATTTCACTTAGTATGTCTTTTTGAGGTCAAAATACTTCATTAACCGAGACAAATTATCCATTCCTTCCCTGCAACAACCGGTCCGCAGCCGCAATTGCATCCTCTTTCAAATCCTCACCCAACTTCGCATAAGGCACGCTCGAGGCTGGACTCGATGTCCCAGCACCCCGCCGACCACGTGCAAATCTCGGGTTGCCCGGTAGAGGTTCGTGCCCGCTGCGCGGCGGAGCGCGTGAACCCCTCCCACCTGGTCGCGGCGTTCAACTTGCAAAAGGTTGAAGTAGAAATCGACAATCACCCAAACGTGTTGCCGGGTGAGGTTCATCGCGTAATTGCGTTTTGAAAGCGAAACGATCAACGCACTTGAACCGGGTGGTCGAACCTCGAGCCAGGCTTTGAGGATGGGGGAGAGCAGGCTGCCAACGGGCACTTGTCGCTGCTTGCCACCCTTGCCTTGCACCGTCAACGCCTTTGAACCGAAATCGTCCAGCTCGAGCCCAACGATCTCACTGACCCGCAACCCAGCCAGCAAGCCGAGTGCCAGAATCGCCGTGTCGCGCCGTGCCCGAACCAAGTCTTCCGGGTAGGTTTGGCTGGGCACGACCAGCAAGAGGTTCATCTCCTCACCTGAGAAGGCCCGAAACTGTTCGTGCGCCTTGGTTTTGCTGCGTGGCCGCACCACCTCACGCACCGGGTTCTCAGCCATCGCCCGAGCCCAGACAAGGGCCGCGTACAGTGCAGCAATCCCGGCCAGGTATTGGTTTTGGGTGTTCACCGCGAGCGGCTTCTCGAGTGGTTGCGTCCCCCTGGCCTTCAGGCGTTTGTGTTCTCGCTTGGGCGGTTCTTTGATCCGGCGCAGGTCATCGCGGAAGCGTTCAAGGTCGTTGATGCCCGCCTTGACGAGTTCGACCCGAGGGTCCTTGGTGAACTCGAGGTAGCGTTTAATGGCGTTGCCGTAGGCTTGCAGCGTGCGTGGACTGTGGCTGGGCCGTCGGTGTTTGAGGTAAGCCGCCAGCAGTTCGAGCAAAGATTCAAGATCTCGAGCGTGGGCGGCTTTGGCGGCCTCGAGTTTGCGGTTTTCAGGGTTGGTATACCTCGAGGCGAGCACGATCATGGTTGCTCCGGTTTCGGGTGATCAAAGCCAAGGGTTGAGCAGCTTGACCGGGAGAGCTGCAAAGTCATCTGTGTTGCGCGTGGCCACCGTCAAGCCGTGAACGTACGCTATGGCGGCGATTTGCGCATCGGTGGTCGGTGGGATACGCCCGATCTTTCGCCCGGACCCCATCCAAGCCCCATAGGTTCGCGCCGCCAAGGCATCAAAGGCCAGGATGCGATTGGCAAACCTGGGCAGAATTGTCGCCTCGAGCCAAATTCGCAAACGCTCCGCTTTGGCCTCATCGGGTTGCATTTGGATGCCCATTTCGATCTCAGCCACCGAAAAGCTTGAAAGGTACAGCCGTGAGGGTGGGAGTGAGGCGAACCAAGCTTGAACGTTTGGATTGGGGCGTTTGCGCTGGGTTTCGCTGATGGTGTTGGTGTCGAGCAAAAACGCAATCATTCAGGTTCACTCATCGAAGTTCACCGTGCGCAGGCTGGCGGGTAGGCGTTCAAACAGTTCATCCTCGAGTACTGGATCGGTTGACCTGAAGGCATCCCAGGCATTCTGGACACCGCTGAGGGCGTTGAACGTTTCAATGGAGACCACCACTGCCGCGACCTTGCCATGTTTGGTGATCAGTTGTGGGGTCTCTTTTGCTTGGTCGATTACGGCACTTAAGTGGGTTTTGGCGTCGTTTAATGGCCATTGTTTGGACATGTCTCACCTCGAATCTGGTTGAATCAACTATAACAGACTGGGGACTCAACACCAAATCAGCATCAAAACTCATGCCCAAGAAGACTGAACGCCAACACGAGTCAACCCAGCCCACGCTCGAGCCGTGACCGTGCTTGGCACGCCAATCAGTCATCACATTGCGGGCAGGTGGTTGCGAGCCAATGGCTTTCGGCATCGTCAAATGCAAAAGAAACAAACGATGAGTTCACATGCAGATCGGAACGAGCAGTTCGAGCGGATCGCAGCACTCAAACTCGAGTACATCAGTGCTGGCAATCCAATCATCAGTATTGACACGAAGAAAAAAGAGTTACTGGGCAACTTCTTTCGGGCTGGGAAGCTCGAGAGCAAAGACCCAATCTTGGTCAATGATCATGATTTCCCGAGTGCTGGGGATGGCAAGTTGATTCGGCATGGGATTCTGGATCTCGTCAAGAATTTGGGTTCAATTCATTTGAACACGAGTCATGACACGAGCGAATTTGCGTGTGCCAGTTTGGAACTGTGGTGGCAAGAGGAAGGTCGTGCTGCTTATCCGATGGGCGACGACGTTGCTTGTCTTATGCGATGGTGGCGGTAGTATTGACGCCGAGTTCTTCATGCCGACACCAGTTTAAGATTCTCTTCCAAAATCTTCTCCAACCGACCAAAGAACCCTTTTACCAACCCAGGCGTGCGACCAGCCACCCACATCGTGTAACACACGTGGGACGTGATGCCTCCCGCCAAAACCCACGCAACTCATCCACTGACAACACCACCAGATTCGCCAACCAATGTCCCTTTACCCAAGCCCACAG
>JANOWZ010000620.1:0-6482 GCA_031418155.1 Deinococcales bacterium | reverse complement strand
GCGAAGTACGCCTCGATAAATACTTTCGCATCCCCGTGCGAGATGCCTTCATCCCTCGAGAGCCGGTGTGCGCTCATGCCGTACAGAATCCCGTAATTGATGGCTTTTGCGCCGCGCCGTTGATCGTTGGTCACAGCCTCGAGCGGCAAGCCCAGAATCGTCGCGGCGGTGCGGCGGTGAATGTCTTCGTTGTTGCGGAAACCGGCCAGCAGCGCGGGTTCCTGCGTGATGTGCGCTAGGATGCGCAATTCAATTTGCGAGTAATCGGCGCTGATCAATTTCATGCCGTCGGCGGCGATGAAGCCTTTGCGAATCTCGCGGCCAATCTCGGTGCGTACCGGAATGTTTTGCAGGTTCGGATTCAAGCTCGAGACGCGACCCGTGGCTGTTCCTTGCTGGGAAAATGTCGTGTGCAATCGGCCGGTGCGTGTTGACACCATTTGCGGCAACGGCTCGAGGTACGTGCCGCGCAGTTTCATCAGTTCGCGGTACTCGAGGAGTTTGGCAACGATTGGGTATTCGTCGCGCAGTGGTTCGAGGGCGCTCACGGCGGTGCTGCGTTTGCCGGTCAGTTTGGTTTTCTTGCCGGATGCGAGTTGCAGTTTGTCGTACAGAATCGTTTCGAGTTGATCGCGTGAATTCAGATTGAACGTTTCGCCCGCAAGTTCGCACACTTCGATCTCGAGTTTCTGAATCGTTTCGAGCATGGATGCAGAAAGTGTTTTGAAAAATTCCGTGTCGATGCGAATGCCGCGTGCTTCCATTCGCGCCAGGGTTTTTGAAACGGGCTTCTCGAGGTTTTCGTACAGGTCGCGCAGTTCTGGTGTGAACAACGTGGGCAATTTCTCGAGCAATCTCGCACCCGTATCGGCACGTCCCGCTGCGTCTTTCGGCCAGTGTTCCTCGAGATAACGTTGCGCGACTTTTTCCGGCTCGTTCTGGTTCGGATCGAGCACATACGCCATCAAGAGTGGATCGTCTCCAGGCTCGAGGTTGAGGCCACGGGCAATCGCGTGAACCGCCAAGTTTTTCGCGTCCGCGCCGTTGACCACGTGCATTCCTTTAAACGGCTCGAGGTCGAGGCTCGGACTCTCACCGGTTTTTCCAGCGTTGGAAAACGCAAGTCCGGTGAATTCTCCACTGACCGGATTTTCGGCAGACAGCGTGAAGCCCCACACGGCACTCGCGTCCGGTGCAACCCAGGAACTCGTCTCGAGCAGACGCACTGGTTTGGGTGGTGGCGCGTCCAAACCAAGTTCGCGGATGAAGCTCAAAAACTCGAGTTCCTGCAACAAGGCGGTGAGTTCTTCAACGTGCGGCGTGAAGCCCGTGTCGAAATGCGCATCCATCTCAATGTTGGTCACAATCCTCGAGAGTTCCTTGGAGAAGATCACGTTTTCCAAACTGTCCCGGATTTTTTGCGCGTCCTTTTCAGGTTTTACTTCGTCCAAGTGCGCCAAAATCCAATCGAGCGAACCGTAGGTCTCGAGCAACTTTTGCGCCCCTTTCGGCCCGATTCCCTTAGCGCCAGGAATGTTGTCGCTCGAGTCGCCGGTCAAGGCGCGGTAATCGACCCATTGCTCAACGGTCACACCGTATTTGGCGAGGACATCGGCGGGCGTGACTTCCTTATCGTCGCTCGAGATCACGCGCACGCGGTCTGAAAGAAGTTGATAAGCGTCGCGGTCACTGGTCAGGATTCGCACCTCACAACCCAAGGCTTCGGCCCGAGTGGCGAGCGTGCCGATCACATCGTCGGCCTCGTATCCTGGCATCTCGAGGCGTTGTAGGCCCATCAGGTCCACCAATTTTTTGATCGTGCGAATCTGTTTGGGCAGGTCGCTCGGGGTTTCGGCCCGGCCCGCCTTGTACCCCTCGAAGGCGTGGTGGCGAAACGTCTTGACCGGCGGATCGAACATCACGATCACCGAATGGTCCTTCGCACCCTTGCGGGTTGCGCCATCACGGATCAGTTTCAGCATGGTTTTCATGAAGCCATAGATCGCCTGCACCGGCTCACCCTGGCTGGTCTGCAAGGTTTGCGGCCCTCGAGAGAGAGCGAAGTACGAACGGTACGCCAGCGCGTGACCGTCGATCAGAATGACCCGTTTGGCTTTGTTACCGCTGGGAATGATTTCTCGAGGGCCAGTTTCGGGTTCGGATGCGGGCGGAATGCCCAACTCGTCACCGGTTGGTTCGGGCGCACTCGAGATTTCTGTTGGATCTTGCGGATCGTCGAACAGGTTCGGCTGGCTCATGCCACGATTCTACCCGATTCTGTTTGGAGCGAAATCCATCATTTGATCGGTTCGGTTTTGCTCGAGACGATCAATCCTTTTTCGGGTGAACGACGGTCGTAACGCAACCTCGAGATGGTTGTCTTTTTCGTGTTGAAATCGTCGCGTTGAAATTCAATCTCGAGCTTGCCCGCCACCAGCCTGAATTTTGGATCAAAACTGTCTTTGATCTCGTCACCGGTTTTCCCAGCGAATTTACTGGTTCCCGTGTCGGTCATGCAGTCCTCGACAATCACGGCTTTTCTCGAGATCACCTTCAGTCTTGCGTTCAGTTTCAACCAGACGACCGTGATGCCACTGCCCGCGCCGCACCTGCCTTGAACGTTGCAACCGCTGCCGAGTGTGGTTTGAAAGGTCACGTACCAAAACGCGCCCTTGCGAATCTCGTCGATGACTCGAGTTGTTGCCGCACCGCCGCTGGGTTTGCTGTTCGGGTCGGAACCGTCGTAACTGCCGGTGGTGCATCCGGCGATGTCGCCCTGCAAAGTGACACTGCTCTTCAGGTTGCCCTGGCGGAATCTGAAGATCGCATTGGGAAAAGCCGTGATTTGAATAGGATCGCTCGAGGCTTGTTGCGCCGGACTCGACTGGGCAACTGTCAGTCCACTCAGGGCAAACAACGCGATCAAGATGGCTCGAGAAATCATGCCCAAATTCTAACGCTCGAGTTTTAGCCTGAGATTGGCAGCAGGGTTCGCGCATGGTCCGGCAAACACTCAAGTTCGTGCAGAACCGCTTTAACGTTCGGGTAGCGGTTCTTCGGGTCTTTCTCGAGCAATCGCAAGGCCACCTCGTCCAAGGGGTGTTCTTGCCAATCTGGGCGCAATGTTCGTGGCACGGGCGGGAAACTGCCGATGTGCGCCTGCATGACTTCGCGCCGGGTTTCGCCCTCGAATGGGAGTTGTCCGGTCAGGCCCCAGAAGAGCAGCACGCCAACGCTATACAGGTCGCTCGAGGGCGTTAAGGGCAAGCCTTGAGCCGCTTCAGGTGAGAGGTACGCGACCGTGCCTGGCGTGACCCGTTCTCGAAAGACCTCGCCGTCTGGCCCTGAAAGGTCGTAATCGATCAGTTTAACCTCGAGCGAGTTGTTCTCGCCGGGACTGACAATCAGGTTTTCGGGTTTGACATCACGGTGCACCATGTGTTTCGTGTGCATTGCCTCGAGTGCCCGCAGGAGTTGCACGAACGCCTGCATAAAAATGCGATTTCCGCTCTCATGGACCGCATCGGACAGGCGTTTGCCGGGTGCGAACGGCATCAGCACCCCTGGTTGACCCTCGAGCGTGACCCGTTCGATCACCGGGTTCAGATTCGGGTGGTTCAGGCCATGCCCGACCAGGAATTCGCGGTCGGCGCGGCTGGCGAGGCTGGGCGGGAAGAGTTTCACGGCAAAGGGGCCGCCGTACTCATCAAAGGCCAGGTAGACCACGCTGGAGGCTCCGAAGGCTATCGGACGCACGACGCGGTATCGCTCGAGGAGCAACGTACCGGGGATTCCCACGGCTGCATGATAGGGGCCATCGTCGGAAATTGCCGGTATAATTCCCTAAGCGAAGGCGCATTTCGGCGTTCATGAAATGGTCTGATTTCCGGGGAGGAATGTCGATGCGAACGCGGAACGGCTTCCCACAACCATGAGCAGCGTCAATGAGTAGGGGCGTTTACGGCATCACCGCGTGGCCTCCGAAGGTGCTTGAGGCGTTTATTTTGGAGACGCAGGCGCGTTTTGGCGTCTTGAGTTACGGCGAGCCGCATTTCAACCTGAGGTATCCGTTCATTTGGGCTGGACTCGAGGAGGACTTGATCGGGCGTTTCGCAGCACTCTCAAGCCTGTCCAAGTTGGAGGCAAAACTGTGTGGCTGGCAAGCGTTTCCGAATGCCTTGTACTTGGGCGTGGATGCCTCAGCCAGTGTACTCGAGGCGCACCATCGCGTTTTGGCGGTCGGTGGCGAGCCATTGTTGGCCGGTTTGGACGGGACGGGATTCGTGCCGCATTTGACGGTGGCACTCAACCCGCCAGAGGAAAAGCGTGAACGCCTGTTCAAGGCCATTTCCAAGCTCGAGGCTCCAATCAAACGCTGGAAAGTCTCGAGTTTGGCTTTAACACGGGATGACGATGGACACCTGCTCGAGTTGGCCCGCTGCAAACTTGCCTGAGTTCAACCATCATCCACGGTGCGCACGGCCAGAATCTCGAGGTCGGTTATGCCCGGAAGTGCCTCCCGCAACGGGGCGAGCGGCGAGTAGCCCAAATCCTCAGCCAGCACCCGGATGCGTGTTTGATGCTCGAGTGATACCAGTTCCTCGAGTTGCATTTCCTTGCGTTCCAAGTGTTTCAGGAACTGTTTCTCGAGGTCTTTGACCGACACATTGAGTGCAAGTGCGAGATTGACCATACTTTCGCCAGCCCGGAAACGCTCGAGCGGATCGTCTGAAACCTCAACCATTGTTTTCGCCTCGAGCGCAGCATGACCGGCATCCGTCAAACATGGCTTGGTATTCGCACCCGTGATCCAATCACGTTCCTCGAGCCAATCCAGAAGTGCAAGCAACTCGTCTCGAGACCAATTTGGGAAACGGGTTTCGGGATTCGGTTCGGGTTTGCGACCACGCGCCTGCACGCCGATCCATGCGTCAATCAAGCGATCCGTTCCAAGGCCAGCAACCTCGAACAGGCCCTCGAGTGCCAAACGCTCCCACGGTGCGAGCGCCTCGGCTGGGGGCTTGCAAACATCGCACGAACCGCACGATTCCCAACTCACATCCTCACCGAAATACGCGAGGATCAAGCGCCGCCGACAGCGTTTGGATCGGGCAAATTCCAGCATCTCTTCGAGCAAGGCCGTGCGGTGTGCTCGGTACGTTTCGAGCGCCGTCATATCGAATTCTGGTACGGTTTCAGAAATTTGCGCCACCAGCATTCCCGCACTCGAGGTCTGCAACTCGAGCGCCCCTTGCAAATTCAGGTTCGAGAGCACGACCGAGATTTTCGCGCCAGGCAATTGCAAATTCTTGTCCAAATTGACCCGACGCACACTAATCCGGTTCTGATCATTGCGGGCCGCGTGCAAGTATGCCCAGACCCGGCGCAACTCGAGTTCGGAAGGGATCATGCTCTGAATAAAGTGCTCCTGCAATTGCCGGTCTTTGCTGTCGTACAAGAGCACGCAACGCGAGGGTTTGCCGTCACGCCCAGCGCGGCCCGCCTCTTGGTAAAACGCTTCAATCGTTCCAGGCAAGCGGTAATGCACCACGAAACGCACATTCGATTTGTCAACACCCATCCCAAAGGCGTTTGTTGCCACCACCACCTCAAGCTTGCCGTTCATGAAGGCGTTCTGTACCCCATCACGTTCGGCTGGTGTTCGTGCTCCGTGATAGTACGAAGCCCGTAAACCCCAAGCCGTACACAGGCCCGCAAGTTCCTCCGCCTCTTTGCGCGTGCCGACATAAATCAAACCCGGTTTCGTGGACTTTTCGAGCAGCAAACGCAACGCCTCGAGTTTCGCCTGCTCGCCCGGAACGCGCACAACCCGATACGCGAGGTTAGGCCGGTCGAATCCCGTGACAATCCGTAGGGCATCCGTGTCCATCTCGAGCACCCGCACGATGTCATCCTGCACGTGCCGTGTCGCTGTCGCCGTCAACGCCGAAACTGGCGGGCTGCCCAAGGCACGACGCAACTCGCCCAAACGCAAGAAATCGGGTCGGAAATCATGACCCCAACTCGAGACGCAATGCGCCTCATCGACCACCAGGCGCTGCACGCCCAATCGCTTCAACGGCTCGAGCAGGTCTTTTGAACGCAATCGTTCCGGCGCGACGTACAACAAGCTCAGGGATTTCAGATTCGCCAAAACCGCTTTGGATTCTTCTGGCGTTTGACTCGAGTTCAACATCGATGCCGAAATACCCTTGGCCCGCAAGGATTCGACCTGATCTTTCATCAAGGCGATCAGTGGTGAAACCACGACCGTTACGCCAGAATGCACGACGGCGGGCAACTGATAGGTCAAACTCTTGCCCGCCCCGGTTGGCATGACCGCCAACACATCCTGACCCTCGAGCGCCGCCGCGACCACATCCGCCTGACCGGGCCTAAATCCCGAATGCTTGAAACGCGATTTCAACACCTTCAACGCACCCAGAGCCTCGAGCCGATCCAAAACAGGCTCGAGCGTCCGG
>JANOWZ010000619.1:0-1684 GCA_031418155.1 Deinococcales bacterium | reverse complement strand
GTGACCATCGGCTCGAGTTCGCTGGCGTTCAAGGTCAGTTCGCGGTCGAAGGTTGCGTCACTGTCGCTGACCAAGGTTTTCCAGTACGCGACGGCGCGATCCCAAGCTTCGCCTTTTGGTGCGTAAGGCCGACCTTTGATGTACTCAAACGTCTTCTCGTCCGGCGCGATCATTCCGGCTCGAGCGCCACCTTCGATGCTCATGTTGCAGATGGTCATGCGTTCGTGCATCTCGAGCGCTTCAATGGCCTCGCCGCGATATTCGAAGACGTAACCCGCGCCGCCGCTCGCACCATTTTTGGCGATGATTCCGAGGATGATGTCTTTCGCGGTCACACCCGGTCCGAGCTTTCCGGTGACGTTGATTGCCATCGTTTTTGGTTTGCTTTGCAGTAGGCATTGCGTCGCCAGAACGTGTCCAACTTCCGATGTGCCAATGCCGAACGCGAGCGCACCGAACGCGCCGTGCGTGCTGGTGTGGCTGTCACCGCAGACAATCGTCATGCCCGGATGCGTGATGCCCATTTCTGGTCCGACGACGTGAACCACACCTTGAACCGCGCCGTTAATGTCCCAGAGTGTCACGCCGAAATCGTCGCAATTTTTGCGCAATTGCTGAACTTGCGTGGCCTGCTCTTGGCCCCACATCTCGAGCGGAATCACTTCTCGAGAATTCTTCATCAGCGTCGGAATACTGTGGTCCATCGTGGCGAAGGTGCGTTCTGGTCGGCGTACTTTCAGGTTGCGTTCGCGCAGCATCGTGAAGGCTTGCGGGCTGGTGACTTCGTGGATCAGGTGCGTGTCGATGTAGAGGACGGCGGGTGCGCCCGCATCTTGTGAGACGACGTGTGCGTCCCAAACTTTTTCGAACATTGTTTTTCCCATGTGATCCTCCAAATAGTGCTGACCGTTGAATTGAGTTGAGGCGTAGATGTTGAGGCTCGAGTTTAGCTCCGAAATTGATCCCAATAACTCTTTTGAGCGTCATTCAATTGCATAAGTGTGATTTCTTTACCCTCGAGATAAAGTTTCGAAGACTGATATTTCAGTTTGAGAATCCCGTTGTTACTACCGAAAACCCAAAGATTATCTTCTCGTTCTTGAGCCTCGAGAATTCCAAAATCAATTTGTGAAATCTCCTCAATTTTTGTTACTGCTGGTGATTCAATAGGAACATATACAAATTTTTCACAGCCAAACAAAACCAACGTAAATGCCCCCTCTTCCTTTCCCAAAATTTCTTCCATGAGGTACGCGATCTCAATTTCAACTTCGTATGTCTGCGAGTCAGTTTGCGTGACTTTTACGATTGATCCATCATGAAAACAGTTCCACATGTTTACTGCATCTGAAAATGATTCGATCATCTCGATCCCCTCACTTGCAATTGACTCGACTCGAGCAGCGCGTTCAACAGTCGGTCTCGAGATCGGGCGAGGTGCGCTTTGATTTCGCGTTCGGCGGCGTTGGCATCTCGGGCTTGGATCGCTTTGAGAATCTGTCGGTGTTCGCGGTCGGCCCGCTCTAAACCATTGGTTGATCCGGCTTCGAACCAGCGGGCTCGAGCCAGTCGGGTCAGCACGTCTTCCAAGGCTCGGGTCATGAATGGGTTGGCGGCAAGTCGGGCGAGGTTGATGTGGAAGTCGGTTGCGTCTCGCATGTACGTCTCGAGCGGTTCGCTTGCG
>JANOWZ010000618.1:0-1564 GCA_031418155.1 Deinococcales bacterium | reverse complement strand
ATGCCGCGACATGTAACGGGCCACCTCGCCGCCACCCATCGAGAAGCCAATGATGGTTGCATCTCGGGCAACGGTCTGCTCGATCACGCTGGCGAGGTCATCTGAAAGGGTGTCGTATTCGTAACCGGTCCATGGTTGGCTCGAGCGTCCAAAGCCACGTCGGTCATAAGCGATGACGCGGAATCCTGCCTCGGCAATCGCCAGCGCTTGATCATCCCAACTGTCGGCGCTCAATGGCCAGCCGTGCATTAAAATCACGGGCCGGCCCGTGCCCCACTCTTTGAAGTACAGTTCCGTGCCGTCTTTGGTTTTGATCTGACCCATGTTGCCTCCTGTTTTTGGACCGTGCTTAAAAGCCGAGAAAGACGGTGATGCGATCAAGCAGCGCCTGCGTGATCGGGTTGGACTCGAGTGCCAACGAACGCTCGAAATACCTGGCGGCCTCCGTGTTGTCGCCACGGTCAATTGCCAGCACGCCGAGCCTGCGGGCCACAAAAGCAGCGGTGGTGATCGCTTCAGGATCAAGTCCATTCAACGCCTCGAGTTGATCGAAGTTGGTCATGGCTCGAATCCACCATTGCGTTTTGACGTAAAGCATGGCCAGCATTCGGACGTATTTAACGTTGGTTGGGTCGGTCTGAACCGCCGCCTCCGCGTTGGCAATGGCTTGGTTCCAGATTGGAAAATCCGGATACGCTGTTGGGTAGGAGGCTTCTGCGCTCCTGATCAGTTCGATGGATTTGCTGGCGTATTGCTCCGCCGTCAGGCCGGGTTCCACGTCAGAGATCAGATTCCCTGCGGCGAATACAGTTCCTGTTGCAATCATCAGCGAAATCATGGTGGTGAGCAATTTTTGTTTCATGGTCATTCCTCCTGAAAGGGGGCGGTGCACAGCTTTGACGGGGGTCGTCAAGCCATGATGAATCCTGCCGCTGTTGCGCACCTGTCAGAAGGCTGAAAGCAAGCTGAGTTGCCGCCTGTGATTTCACAAACGGCAACTCAAAATTGGAAATGTTCTCGAGGGGTTGCTCGAGCTTATCCGGCCCTTGGGATGTCCTCAAACAACGGCAGGGTGGTCAAAGCGGTTTCTGCTTGAACACTCGAACGGGCCTCGGTTGGCGCGGGTGGTGTTTGGATGGCGAGGGCCACCAGCATTTGCAGGGCGTAACGTTCTTGACGGTCTCGAGCGATGTCGGCCCGAGCACGTTCGAGTGCAAAGGTGGATTCTTCGAGTGCCTCTTCGGACTCGCTGACCTCAAGGCGTTCGTTGATGGTCAGTCGATGAAGCATGGCATCGCGTTCTTCTTTGTTGCGTCCATTGATTGAGCCTTCGCCGTACAATTCTGCCTTGGTTTCCTCGAGCGATTCGCGGGCCGCTTTGACCCGGCGGCTGTTGCGGCGCTGCGTGAAGGTGGCGATGTCGAGCGCGTCTTGGTGGCGTTGGCTGGTTTTGAACCAGGCTTGGATTTGAGTGTCGAGGGTTTTCATTGTTCCTCCGGTCTCGAGCGCGAAAACTGCTCGAGTTAATATGTTATACACGTAATTTGTTGATTTTGGATGAGTA
>JANOWZ010000617.1:0-3399 GCA_031418155.1 Deinococcales bacterium | reverse complement strand
GCTCAGGATCGCGCCGTCGGGTCGCTTGACCCAGCGTCCACCCCAATTGCCGTTCGAATAGGATTCAAGGTTCAGGTGCAAATCAACCTCGAGCAGCAATCTGCCGCCCGGTAGCAGCACATCATGCAGGCGTTTGAGGGCTTCACGGATTTGCGTCAGATCGGTGATCAAGGCGAACGAACCGGATGGAATGAAGACGAGTTTGTACTTTCGTGGCAAGTCCATCTCGTGAAGAAATTGCTGGTACAGGCGCGGCTCGAGCCCCCGCTCAGAACAGTGGCGTTTGCAGGCACCAAGCATCTCGCTCGAGGCATCCACGCCATCCAGGTCAATGCCTGCCTGCATCAATGGGATTAAGAATCGCCCGGAGCCGCACATGGCCTCGAGCACCGGACCGTTCGTTTGTGCGTGCTTGAGGTAGAACGCCAGATCCTCGGGTGGTGCAATTGGCTTATCAAGGTCATAAAATTGCGTGCAGAGCTTGCCGTAACTTTGCAATGCGTTCATGAAATCATCTTGCCAGCAGACTGAAGCTTCCGGCAATACGCGAATTGGCCTGGATCGGGGTAGAGGCTTGGATTGACGCCAGAAGTAGATACGAGAAGAGATTAGCTATTTTAATCGAGTGAATTGCTCGCTTAATTTCTTGATGATTTCTTGCATGAAATTATCTGGAATAAAGTAAGCATCGTTTTCAGAAGACAATGTGTAGGACAGCGTGGCGCTTGAGTCTGAGTTTGGTAGAATGATGATGCTTGTTTGATATCCAGCGGAGTTCGAGGCCACTATTAACCCTGTATCTTTTGTGGCCGTCTTTATGGCAAACGGAAAATCTTTCCCGAGTGGATTTTTAACTACTGTAGTTGCGACATCGGCTAATGTGGCATCAAATAATTTTGCTGCTGTTGTTTGAAAAACCAATGGGTCTCGAGCATTGCTTCTTGCCGGTGCGCAAGCCGTCAACAAAACCAGAACCACTAGGAAAAATTTTGTCATGCTGGAATTATATCCAAAGTGTGTACTCGAATGTGCAGTTGGGAGCAATCACATATCGTGATTTCAAACTCGAGTTGACAGGAGCCTGATGCAACGTCTCGCCCGATTGGAACCGCTCGCATTTGTGATCTTGTTCGCCGCGATCTCGAGCCTGTTTTTGAAGCTCGCACCGGAATCGCCATTCGCGCACCTTGGGTCAGCGCCGTATGCGGCCACGGTTGGCGCAGCACTTGCAGGCATTGTCTTGACTGTGATTCGCTTTTTGATGCGTCGCAATTTGCAACTCGAGAAATTGGTGTTGGCTGTTTTTCTGGCTGCCATGCCGGTCATTTATTTATGGATCGCTCTCGAGGCTGGGGATTCCAACGGTGTTCTGCTCGAGTCGCTGGGCATCGTGATTTATGGTGGCTTGGCAGTGTTTGGGTTCTTCAAATCACCGCTCGCTTTGGGTTTGGGAATTGCCGCACACGGCTTGGTTTGGGATTGGCTGCATCACAACCGTTCGGCGTACATCCCCAACTGGTACTCGCTCGGATGCTTGATTGTGGATGCGGCGTTTGCGTTTTTGGTGTTGACGCAGATCGACGCGCATAACATTGCCGAAAAGTCAGCCGGGAGCAGAGAACAACCTCGAGCCGTGTAAACCTGTCCAGGTTTGACTTCTGGAGGCTTTCTGAACCGAGTCCAGTCATTTCGCCCATGACAGAATACAGTTTGCAATTTTGCCGAATAGAATCTAGAATTCTGTCACATGCGTAACTACATCAAACTCCAGGCGACCGAAAACAGCACCCTGCCGAGCATCCACTCGGGCATCAACAGCTCGAGCAGCGCCCGAGGCAGTTACGCGCAAGCCGACGACCCACGCAGCCACTTCCTCCGCGCCGTCCGTGAAGGTGACCTGCCCGCAGTCCACCGCCTCGCCCTCGAGCATCGCTGGCTGCTTGATACTGACCTCGGCACCAGCCCGATTCTGCTCGCGCTGCGTTATCGTCGTCGCGCCGTGGCAAACGTGCTCGCGCACCTCGGTGTGAAACTGAATATCCTCGAAGCGAGCGCGTTGGGCAACGAAAAGCGCGTTCTCGAATGGCTGAGCTTTCACAGCGCCACGACGCACCAACGCGACACGCACGGTTGGACGGCACTGCATCACGCCAGCGAACACGGGCATGTCAACATCGTCAAAGCACTGCTCGAGGCTGGCGCGGACGCGAATGCGGTCATCACGAACACGACGACCCGAGCGATTGATTTGACGAGCAATCCAAAAATCCAGATCAAGTTGAAGAATGCCGCGAACCGCACGCGACTCGCACCGATAACAACTCGAGACCGGGCCATCGCCGCGTAGCGGCATCGGGTTGGATACTGCCGCGTAAACTGTTTGCAGAAAAATTGGAGGTGGTCATGAGCACGGTTTTTCTCGACATGGCGATGTCACTCGACGGCTTCATCTCTGGACCCGACGGGCAAGACCACGGGCTGCACAACTGGTATTTCAATCCATCCGAACCCAGCAGCCAAGTGATCGCCGAATTGATCGAATCCATTGGCGCGATGATCATGGGCCGAGGTGTTTACGGTGTCAGTACCGAACAAAGCGATCATGCAGACGATCCGTACCAGATGCCGCACTTCGTCATCACGCACCAAGTTCCAGAAGTGCAGGTCAAAGATGCTAGGGTCACTTTCGTCAACAGCATCGAACACGCCCTCGAGCAAGCCCAAGCGGTCGCAGGCGAAAAAGATGTTTGCATCGCGGGTGGTGCGAATGTCGCGCAACAATTTTTGCAAGCTGGACTGATTGACGAAATCAGAATTCACCTCGTTCCCGTGTTGCTCGGAGGCGGATTGCGATTGTTCGATCACCTGAACGGTCAACGTATCGATTTGCAACCCTCTCGAGTCATCGAAGCCACCGGTGTCACGCACCTGCGATTTCGCGTGCGGAAGTCGTAACCTGAATCATGGACGAGACCTTCAGGAAAATCCTCTGGCAGCAATTTGGTGCGGCTATTCAAATGCTCGAGAATGCCATGCACGATTGCCCAGAACATGTTTGGAGCGGAGAAGTTTGGGGCGATCAAACTCGAGAACCGCAATTTTGGTACTTGGTGTATCACACGCTGTTCTGGTTGGATTTTGGTCTTTCCGAATCACCAAAAGGATTCGTGCCACCCGCACCGTTCGGGCTCGAGGAGTTCGATTTCTCCGGCGTGATGCCAGATCGCATCTACTCAAAAGCCGAATTGCAAACCTATCTCGAGCATGGCCGCGAAAAAACCCGTGCCGCTATTTTTAGTTTGACCGACGAAAAAGCCCGAGCGCGATTCCAGTATTTCAGCACGAACTTCAGCATCCTCGAGTTGATGCTCGATCACATGCGTCACGTTCAACACCACA
>JANOWZ010000616.1:0-9151 GCA_031418155.1 Deinococcales bacterium | reverse complement strand
TTTGTTCTCCGGCCTGCGCATGAAACGTGGCGTGGACTTACGTGACCTCTCAACTCGAGCGGGCCTTGATGCGTTCACGCATTTCAAAACCCAATTTGATTCACTGCAATCTCGAGGCTTGCTCGAGTTTGATGGGGATGTTGTTCGTGCGACCGCGAATGGAATTTGGGTGCTCAATCAGGTGGTCAGCGAGTTTTTATAACAAACCATTCGGCCACTGCAATCACGGTCCCAGCACCTCACGCAAGGCCGCCTGCGTGATCTCGAAGATTTCGTCAATCTCTTGCGCGGTCACGACGAGCGGCGGCGCGAAAGCGATGCCGGTGTCATTGCACCTCGAGATCAAGCCGCGTTTTCGCGTGGCGGCCTGCATTTTTCCACCGATGTTTGCGCTGGTATCAAACGATTTCTTACTGGCTTTGTCTTCAACCACCTCGAGTAACACCATCAAGCCTTTACCGCGAACGTTACCCACATTCGCATGTGTCTCGAGTGTTTTCATTCCAGCTAGCAGTTGTTCGCCTCGAGCGGCGGCATTCGCAGGCAGGTTCTCGGATTCGATGATGGCGAGGTTGGCGAGCGAAACCGCGCACGCCACCAGATGCCCGGAGTACGTGAATCCGTGCATGAACATCCGGTCTGGCTTGAGCAAAACCCTGTTGATCTCGTCGCTGATGCCGACCGCCCCGAGAGGGATGTAACCACTGGTGATGCCCTTCGCCATCGCCACGATGTCCGGCGTGAAATTGTACGTTTGATGTCCGAACATTTGCCCGGTGCGTCCGAAACCGGTGATGACCTCATCGGAAATCATCAAGATGCCGTGACGTTTTAGCACAGGCATGATCGCGTCCCAATACCCGGCGACCGGTGGCACGACACCGCCCGCACCTTGGACGGGCTCGCCAATGAACGCAGCAATCGTTTCGGCTCCCTCTCGAGCAATCGTCTCCTCGAGTTCTTTGGCGAGATGTGCAACGAATTCAACGTTGGAGAGTCCAGGGTTATTACGATACTCATGTGGTGCAGTCAGGTGAATGAACCCTGGAGCCATCGGACCGAAATCTTTCCAGTAGGCCGGAATGCCAGTTGCAGCCAAGCTCGCATTGGCAATGCCGTGGTACGCCATAGTCCTCGAGAGCACCTTGACGCGCTCCGGCTGACCTTTGAGCGCCCAATAGTAACGGGCAATCTTGATTGCGGTCTCGTTCGATTCTGCGCCGCCAGAGGTGAACTGAAAGTGCGGCGTGCCGGGAAGCATCTCGGCCAATTTCGCAGCGAGTTCGATCACCGGTGGACTCGCCAAACCAAAAAATGTTGGCACGAACGCAATCTGGTTGATCTGATCTCGAGCGGCATCGGCAAGCACACCCCGCCCGTGACCGACATTGATGTTCCACAAGCCTGCGAAACCATCCAAGTACGATTTGCCGGTCGTGTCCCAAACCCTCGAGCCTTCACCACGGGCCAGCACCAGCGGTCCAGATTTCGCGTGGCGATGCAAATTCGTTACCGGATGCAAAATGTGCGCAAGGTCCTGTTCGATCAGGCGTTCGGTGTTCCAGGTCATGGGTGATTGTACGACTTGAGCGTGAAAATCTCGAGGTGGACATTTCGGTCATGGATGCGCCGCGAAACATCTGCACCGACAGGCACGGTAAGAAAGCGTATTCGGATACGAAGATGACCGCCCTGATGCCGCGCCGCCCGGGATTGCCCGCCCGAGCACAGATCAGCAACGATGACCTCAAAGCGAGCGTGCCGCAACGCGAACGCTACGAATGGCTCGAGTCGCGCCTGCGAGAATTCAAGCACCTCGAAGCGGTGAATGCGCAAACGGTGCTCGAGCAACGGCTCCCCGAACAAGGTGTGACCGTGATCGTCGGTGAACCGGGCGCGGGCAAAAGCGTTCTGGCCGCCACTTGGCGCGAGCATTTTGAAACCCAGAAACGCACGTGCATTTTGCTCGAGGGGGCAGCATTGATCCGAAATCGCAAGATGATCAGAACATCTTGCGAAAATGGCGGAACATTTTCGGGCCAAGGTCTGCAAAGCAACCAAAGCGGCTTTGAAAGAAGACGGCCCGCCCGACCATGCGCTGCTGATCGTCGATGCGTTGGATGAACTGCCGAACGTGCTGCACGAACGTCTTGCCCAAAAAATTGTTGAGATCGCACAACACCACCTGGTCATCCTGACCTGTCGAACCGCCGTCTGGGTCAACCGGGCGAAGGCGATTTACACGCAAACACCAATCTCACGAACGTACACGCTTGTAAGTTAAAAATGGGACTCAGCCCCTGAGGGCTTGACAGAAGGTATGAGTGCGTCCCCGAAATGTAAACTCCTCAGTTGTGACGCAAAGAATCCAAACCGGAGACGCAACCAAATTCTACACCGCTACCCTCAACCACCTTCAGCAAAGTCCCTGGAACGACACCCGAAACACCAAAACGCTTGCCTGGATGGTCACAGGATTAATCCAGACTGGATCGAGCAATCCACCCGATTGGATTCCAAGCGTTCAATCCCAAGCCACTCGAGCACAGAGCACTGAACGCCGATTTAGCCGTTGGCTGACGAACAAACACATTACCGCACAGCACGTGTACACCCCGTTGATCATACAGGCGTTGCAAGACTGGGGCGAATACGAATTCAGACTCGCGCTTGATACCAGCCTGATTTTTGAAACGCACTGCATCTGTCTTGGCCCCACAGCAGCACCTGTCTTGATCCCAACCATGCACCTGACGGGCGGGATCGCTCACGGGCTTGGGCCGCATCCGAATCGTGGTCCTCTACCGAGGTCGTGCCGTGCCACTCGTGCAAACCGTGATTGCCCGTGCAAGTGCCACCGTTAGTTTCGAACAACTTGAACAGGTACTCAACACGGCCAGAGCCATCTTGCGTCGTGTTAAGCGTTGCAACGTTATCTTCCTGGCAGACCGTGGTTTTGCTGATGTCAGCTTGATGCAGCGCCTGACGGACTTTGGTTGGTCGTACCGAATTCGGATCAAAGCCAACTTCGGAATTTATTCGCCGGACAAGCAATTCTTGTGCAAGGTTGGTCAAGTCGAACTCGAGACCGGTCAAGCGAAGTATTACCAGAACGTGCGGTCAACCGCGCAGCACTTTGGTTTGGTACATGTCGCTTTGGCCCGCCCTGAAGGAGTGAATGAATTGTGGGCGGTGGTCAGCGATGAACCAACCAGTGAGCAAACATTTGTTGAGTATGGTTGGCAATTTCAGATCGAAAAATGCTTTTTGGACGACAAAAGCGGCCCAAGCCCGTGAGCGATCCCACCCGTCAGGTGCATGGTTGGGATCAAGACAGGTGCTGCTGTGGGGCCAAGACAGTGGCGCGTTCAATTTGGAACATTCTGGTTTGCGTGATGCTGAAAGTCTCGAACGGTTGCTGCTGGTATTGGGCGTGACGATGCTGTTACTGGTGTCTGAAGGAACGCAGGTGGTTTCGAGTTGGGCACGTCGAGCGGTGGACGCGCACTGGTCTCAAGGACTGAGTTATTTGAAGATTGGTTGGCGTTGGGTTGGTCGTGCAGTTGCGATCGGGACAGCGATTTTTGAGCGAGTTGCGTTGGTTGGTGGTGATGACCCTGAGCCGTTGGGTGTCAGGAAACGGTTGGGTGTGACAGCGGTCAAAGCGATTGGTGGGTTGTGTGGGAGGACTCTTGCGTTCCGGGTGTCCTCATAAAACCTGTCAGGCCCTCAGGGATTCGCCCTCTCGAAGCGAGGATCAATTCACCTCGAGACAAGCCGTTTATTCCGCCTGCAAGATCAACGTTTTCAAATACAAACTTTCTGGAACCTGCAAAATCCACGGATGATCTGCCGGTTGAAACGTCACGTCCAGCACCTCGAGCCTGCGTTTCGCGTCCGCCCCAGCGAAACGCACCGCCTCGAGCAGATCATCGAGTTTGATGTGATACGCGCAGGTCGAAACCATCAGGATTCCACCCGGCTCAAGCATTTTCAGAACGTTTTTGCTGGCGATGGTGAAGATGCGTTTTGCGGCCACGACTTCATCTTTGCGTTTGGCGAGCGTTGGCGGGTCGATGATCGCGTGCGTGTATTTGCGATTTTCTTTGACAAGTTGATCCAAAATCTCGAGCGCGTCGCCCAATCGAAGGGCAATTTTCTTCTCGAGTTGGTTCAGGCTTGCGGCCTTCTCGAGTGCGGCGAGCGCGACCGGATCTTTGTCCACCGCGAGGGCCGTTGCGCCTTTCGCAGCAGCGTGCAGTGAGAATCCGCCAGTGTACGAGTACACATCCAACAATCGGCTCGAGGCATCCACCATGCTCGCCATGCGCCTGCGGTTGTCGCGTTGATCCAAGTAGAAACCTGTCTTTTGCCCATCGGTGGGTGAGAAGCGAAAACGAATGTCGTCCTCAGTAAAATCGATTTGGTTTGGGACCTCGCCCCAGAGCACGCCGACGTGTGACTCGAGGCCCTCTTTGCTGCGTTCACCGGTATCACTGCGCTCGTAGGCACTTGCGGCTTTCGTCTCAAGTTTCAGGGCTTCCGTGATCAATTCCCGATGGCGTTCGGTTCCGGCATTGCGGTATTGCACGCTTAAAAAATCGGCGAATTGATCGGCGATCACTCCGGGCAGGCCGTCCGATTCGGAATTGATCACGCGCTGCGCGTTGGTATTTGATAGTGCGCCACGCTTCTCGAGCGCCTTGCGAACCGCCTTGCGGTAAAAATCCAAATTGATTGCTTCACGTTTGAAACTCAGGATTCGTGCCGGGATTGAAGCTCGAGCATTGATGTACCCCGTGCCGATGAACGCGCCAGACGCGGCCAGGATCTCTCCAATCTCGCCAGGTTTTGGGTCGCCTTCAAAACGTTCCACGTCGTCTTTGAAGACCCAGGGGTGGAAATTTTCGAGCCGTCGTTCGCGGTTGGGTTTCAGGAATAATTTTGGTGTTGGTCCAGCCATGCCCGGAGTCTATCCTGCGTTTATCCCGACTAAGAAGCAGAACCCAGATCAGCCTCGAACGATCCCGTATGGTTCCTGATCTGCATTGCCAGCCGTAAACAGGAGCCCCATGACCAACGCTGCACCTCGAACGAAGACAATCAGGCGATTCCTCAAACCTGGATTCAATTCATTCACCTGTGGACTTCATTGCTGCTCGGTACGTTCATGTTGTTGATGACTGTGACCGGAAGCCTGCTGATGTTCCGCCCAGAGCTCGAGCCGATCATCTACCGGGATTTGTACCGTGTCATGCCCGGATCGCCCGTGCCGCTCGAGGATGTCCTCAAAGCCGTCACGAAAGCCTCGCCGAGTTACTTCGTGGATTACCTCGAGTTGCCACCGATGACACACGGCCCGATTCGTGTTCGCGTCACGCAGTTTGGTGACAAACCGGACGGCATGGTGTTCGTGGACCCGAACTCCGAGAAGGTCAATGGGTTTCAGGTCGATGACTCGAGCATTTTTGATTGGTTGGTGTTGTTGCACAAACGCCTGTTGGTCAAGTATTCCGAGGGCAACGATTGGGGCCATTGGCTCGCCGGAATGATCGGGCTGGTCTGAATGTTGATGCTGTTGACGGGGCTGGTGCTGTGGGTTCCCAAGCTGAACCAGTGGAAACACGTCTTCGCATTGCGGCGCAAAAATGCCTACATCTGGAATTACGATGTCCACAAGTTGATCGGCCTACTGCTGCTCGTGCCATTGATCGCCATCATCGCCGTGATCTTGCCGCGAACCGTCGGCGGTTCGTTTCTGGATGGCACCAGTTACCCCAAGGCGCTCGATCCGAAATTTGTTGACCCGACCGACAAGGGCGCACCGACCACATTGGACGGTTTGGCACGCAAAGCCGAATCGTTCGAGGCTGGCGCTCGGGCCGTGTACGTTAAACCTGGCCCAACGACGACCATCAAGATCAGTTCGTCGCGCGATGCGGGCCGTAACAGTGGGTATTATCAGGGCGATATTGAACTGACGCTCGAGGAAAGCAACGGTCAGATCACAAAGATCCTTGACACGCGAACCCGGAATCCGTTGGCGGTCGCGGTGCATTACAACCATTACCTCAGCGTTCATGGCGGAACCTGGGGCGGTTGGATCACGCGATTGCTCGAGTTTCTGGTGACATTGGGCGTGTTGTATTTGGCGTGGACGGGTCTGCGGCAATGGTGGATCAAACGTGGACTGCGCCGCAAATCGAAACGCGCCAAACCCATCCGACCTGTTGGTGCGTGATGCTCAAAACCAAAGCTCAAAGCAAACTCGAGGCCCGTGTGAGCAGCAAAAACCAGTTGAGGCGTTCGTCAAAAATTTCAAATCCTTCTGGTATCAAAACTCCGAATTAATGAATACCGATCAATGCTGGGCCGAACTCGCTCGAGCTTGCTGGGGCGGTTCATTGGTGGTTCGCGTAGATCGCGGCGAAGACTTCGACCACACTTTTTGCGGCCTCGGCACTGACTTCGGGTGAACGGTCCTCGAGAATGGACTGCACAAAATCTTGTATCTGCAATTGATGGTAGTGCGTCATCACATTGCTCTGCTCGGCCAGAGCGCAATCCTGCGCCTGCCACGCCTCGAGCATTTCTGATTCGCCAGGAATCGTCCAGAGGTGATTGATTGGCGGTTCGACGTAATTGGTCACACCAGAAATGAACATCGAGCCGCCATCGGTTTGCACGCCGATGCTCGCGCCGTTCGAGCCGTGAATTTCGATGCGACCCCACAAGCCGGGATTTTGCGAGTTGCTGGCAACGATGCTACCGAGCGCCCCGTTGTCGCAACGCAACGTGGCGACAACGGTGTCTTCAACCTCGATGCTTGGATGGTTCAGGTTCGCCGATTCACCCTGAATCCGTGTGACCCTCGAGCCGAGCAGCCACAGCAGCAGGTCAATTTGATGCACGGCCTGATTGACGAGCACGCCGCCACCCTCGCCCGCCCACGTGCCGCGCCATTCGTCCATCGCATAGTATTCCGGGCTTCGCCACCCAAGCAAACTGAGCGTGCCCAGAATCGGTGTGCCGATCTTGCCCTCGAGAATTGCCTTTTTGAGGCGTTGCACCGGCGCGTAGTTTCGGCGCTGGCTGATGATGCCGAGCTTGCGCTGGTGCGCGTTCGCAGTTTCGATCATGCGGGCGCAATCTTCCGGTGTGGTCGCCATCGGTTTTTCGACCAGCACGTGCTTGCCCGCTCGCATGGCCAGGATCGCTTGTTCGGCGTGTTGCGGGTGCGGCGTGCAAATCACCACGGCATTCACGTCAGGTTGCTCGAGCACGGCAGCGTAATCCGTCCAGGCTCGAGCTTGATGCGTTGTGGCGAATGCCTGTGTGCGTTCCGGGTTGCGGCCACAGACCGCGACGAGTTGCGCCCCTGGAATGTTGGCAAGTGCCTGAGCGTGCGTGTGCGCAACCTTGCCCGGACCGAGAATCGCAAATCCGATCACGGGGTCAGCACCACTTTTAACGCCTGGAGGCCGCCCTTGGCGAGCCCGGTGATGATCTCCTCACCCTGCTCGAGAGGCGCGGTCATTTCGATCAACGGTTCGATGTTCAGGCTATCGCTGGCAAGCATCTCGAGTGCTCGATCAAACTCCTTGCCGAAACCATACGAGCCTTGAATGCGCAATTCTCGGGTGACGACCTCTTGCATTGGCAGTTCGACACGCGGTGCGGAATTACCGATCCAGGTGATCGCGCCACCGTTGCGGGCCATGCGTACACTGTGTTCGACGGTGGCGGTGATACCGACCGCTTCGACAACCGCATCCGCGCCTCGCCCGCCGGTCAGGTCGTGCACGGATTGCACTGCGTCTACATCCTTGGAATTGATGGTCAGGTCCGCACCGAATTTGAACGCCAACTCGAGTCGGTGCGGTAGCGGATCGGTGACAATGACCTTGCCAGCACCTTTGCGTTTGAGGGCCAGCACGGTCAGCAAGCCAATCGTGCCCGCACCGAGCACAACAACGGTTGCGCCCAACTCAAGCGGTGTCAGGTTCGCGGCTCGCATGGCAACCGCGAGCGGTTCAATCAGCGCGGCACGTTGCCAATTAAGCGAGTTCGGCACGCGGCGCAAGTTGCGCAACGGCACGCTGACCAGTTCGGCGTAAGCGCCATCGACGGACCAACCGATGCCTTTGCGACGCTCGCAAATATTCTCGAGCCCATTGCGGCACGGTTCGCACTGACCACAGGTGATGAGCGGATTGACCGCGACGCGATCACCGATTTGAAACTCGAGATCGCTTGGGCCAGTCTGATCGAGACTGTCGATCTGACCGGCGAATTCGTGACCCATGATGATGCCAGGAGAGCGCCGCCCGGTCGAACCGGTGAAACCGTGAACATCCGAACCGCAGATCCCCACAGCCTTGACGCGAATGATGGCGTGACCAGCTCGAGGTTGCGGATCGGGCACGTCCCGAAATGGCATCACCCACGGCGCATCGAACATCAGTGCTTTCATGCTGGCCTCCGGTTCTGAATGGGTTTGTGGACAAATCCAACACGCTCGAGTCGCTGAAGGTGCTCTGTGGTTTTCATTTGTTCCAGGCTATAACGTGACGGGTGCGCGACAGCGTGTCTTTACTCATCCGTGGCTGCCCGAGTTGTGCGACCCCTCAGGCTTTCACCACCGGTTGCAAGAGAGCATTAGCGTCACAAAACCCAATTTCGAGCCTGGTATTCAAGCATCAGTTGAACTGAAGTAGCTGAAGGGTTCTTCGCCACTTTTGGTGCAAGCTTGAGCGGCAATTCAATCGTGCAGTACAACTTTTTAATCCTTGCGTTATATTCAAAGTCGCACAGGATTTTGAAACACCTCCTTTACCCAAGGGATGCTGTCTTGAACACGCTCAAGTTCATTCGACCGGAAACCACCTGCACCAAAAGTAAAGAAGAACCAAAGAAGTATAGCAAGCTCTTCCAATGAAATTATCAAAGTTGACAAAAAGCCTGATTAGAACAGGTTTTCTATAACATGACTCATGTGCTCAGCAAGAATGCTAACTACTGGACAGAAGTGGAACCACGTCGTCCAACACAAGCTTCCCAGACCGACCAGACAACAAGATTTGCCGCAAACAATCCAACCCCACCCGAAACACCGACCGTTCTTGATTCTTAAATCGGCACCTGACGGGCC
>JANOWZ010000615.1:0-7159 GCA_031418155.1 Deinococcales bacterium | reverse complement strand
GCAGCTCGAGCGCCTGCCGCTCGGCCTCGGACTTTGCCAGCTCGCCGAGCGCGGGAACATCGGGGAAGCGCGGGTTGCGCTCGGTCCCGTACTGCATGACGATGCGGATCTTGTTCTCGGCCAGCCAATTCGAGTTCAGCGCCTTGAGCGGCACGGCAACCGCGATCATGGGTGACGAGATTCACAGCGAATCTGGCGTGAACTTTCGAGTTGCGCTCGAGCAATTGAACTTCCCGGCCCGCGTGATCGTGATGCAAAACGGTTTCTATCACAAGCACTGGGATGTACCAGCAGCACAAGATCGGACTGAACTGCGCTTCGAGACCGGTCACACGCCCGGATCGTACTTTCGTGTCGAAGTCTTCGCTCGAGGGGCGCAATCACGGATCGGAGCGGGCCGCGATTGGCAGAACACGCTGGTGCTCTCGAATCCAATCTACCTGCGTTAAACCAAAACGGTTCGCTCGAGCACGGGCAATTCGAGGTTACCCGCGAGTTGACCGTTCGCGTAGACCATAGCCCGACGAACCCGAACGGATTGCCCAACATCCGTACCGCGTGGTGCGAACATCGTCAACGAATCCCCGGCCACTTTCAGGTTCAGTGATCGGTAATGCCCGAGATCCGTCTCCCCCTCGAGCGAGCATGGCACGCCACCATACGCGGCAAACTCGAGGTCTTCGGGACGAATGGCGAGCATCACCTGACCGTCCGGCCAGCCGTGCGCGGCGAACCGAAAGCCAGAAGTCTCAAGCGTGTTGGCCTGAATCTTGGCGGGCAAGATGTTCATGCTGCCGATGAATTGCGCCACGAACAGCGTGCTCGGATTGGTGTACAACTCGCTCGGGCTGGCGACCTGCAAGAGCAGGCCGTCGTTCATCACGGCGATGCGATCCGAGACGGCCAGCGCCTCCTCTTGATCGTGGGTCACAAAAACCGTGGTGATGCCGAGTTGCCGTTGAATCGCCCGAATCTCCTCGCGCAGACTGACCCGCAATCGGGCATCCAGACTCGAGAGCGGTTCGTCGAGCAGCAAGACTTTGGGTTCGACCACCAAGGCCCGAGCCAGCGCGACGCGCTGTTGTTGCCCGCCGGAAAGTTGGCTCGGCATTCGTTTTTCGTAACCGGGCAGTCCGACCAACTCGAGCATTCGTCCGACACGATCCGTCATGGCTCGGGTTTCGACGCGACGCAGTTTCAAACCGAAGGCGACGTTGTGAAAAACGTTCATGTGCGGCCAGAGCGTGTACCGTTGAAAGACCATCGCCGTCGGACGTGTTTCTGGTCCAACCTCGAGCACGCTTTGGCCGTCGATGCGAATGTCACCCTCATCCGGCGCGATGAACCCCGCCAGCATTCGCAAACTGGTCGTCTTGCCACACCCGGAAGGCCCGAGCAAACTGATGAACTCGCCGCTCGAGACGCGCAGGTTGAGACGATCCACGGCGGGTTTGTTGCCGTAGTACTTGCTGACGTGTTCAAAAATGATTTCGGCCATGATTTCGATTTCTCCATTTTTCGGCTCGAGCGGGATTGATTGCTGAACAAGAATTTCAGGCTCGAGAATTTCAGGCTCGAGCGTTCAACCTTTGAACCCGGCAGCAATGTAACCCGACATCAAAAACCGCCTCGCCAGCAGCAGCAAAATCACCGACGGTGCGCCGAGCAGCAGACTGAAAATTGCGCCAACCGGTTCGGGATAATTGCCGACCAACGTGTACATTTGCACCGGCATGGTCAGCACGTTGGGCGCTCCGATGATCAAGGTGGCCTGTGCCTCATCGAGCGAAGACAGGAAGGTGAGGATGCCCGCAACGATCACGCTCGGCAACGCAATCGGCAGGGTAATGGTGAAAAAGACGCGCAAGGGGCTGGCCCCCAAATCTCGAGCGGCCTCCTCGAGTTCCCGTGGCACGCTGGCGAAACCGGCGGCTGGAATCCAAGTCATGGTCACGAGGGTGTTGATCAGGTGCACGAAGACGACACCCCAGAAGGTGCCGACCAATCGCAGTTGAAAGAAGACCGTGGCGATGGCAATGTACAATCCCAATTTCGGGAAGGCGTTCGAGGCGAGCAGCGCGACGTAAAACACGCGCTTGAACGGAAACTCAAAGCGAGCGAAAGCATACGCGGCGGGCAGGCAGATCACGGCGGCGAGCACGGTGACGGTCGGCGCAATCGTGAAACTCCAAAATGCCGCCTTGGAGATATCGGTGTTCTCGAGAATCCAAGACCACCATTTCAAACCGAATTGCTGCGGCACGAGCGCCGGGTAAAACCAGCGTTCGCTGAAGGCCCACAGCAGCAAGGTCAGCAGCGGCAGGATCAGAAACGCCGCGAGCACAATCACGACGCTCAGCGTGAAGGCCCGACGCATGGCGGGATGCTCAAGGAACCACAGGTAACGCATCAGTCGCCCATCTCAGGTCGTCCTGCGTTGACGGGTGATCGCCCAGACGTAAGCGGCCCCGGCGAGCGCACAGGCGGCGAAGCTGACGACCGCCATCGCCACCGCCGTTTGCGGTTGACGAAACGCACCGAAATTGAGCGACATGCTGACACCGAGCATCTGCGGTGCGGTCGGACCGAGCATGTACGGCACGGTGTAACTGCCGAAAACCCCGATGAACGAAAACGTCAGCACGATCAAAAGTGGCACGAGGTTGAGCGGCAAGACAATTCTCGAGAACAGCGTCCAAGCACTCGCACCCTGATCGCGTGCGGCCTCGAGCGATTCATTGCTGATCGAATCAAGACCACTCGAGAGCATCAAGACCGCGAAGGGAATTCCAACCCAAATTTGACCGAGCACAATGCCAGATTCTTGACGAATGATCGAGTTGTACGGAATCCCAAACCGCATCAGGATCGCCTCGGCCCAACCGTTGTCGCCAAAAAACGTGATCAGCGCATACGTGGCGATGATCACCGGTACGAACATCGGCAACAGGCTGAGCACGCGAATCACCTCGGCGGGTTTTCCGCGACCGAACCTCGAGAACAATGCCAGCGGGTACGAAACGAGCACCAGCAAGATCACCGAAACCAGCGAGACGCGCAAGGTCAGGGCGAAGTTATCGGTAAAGAATTGACTGGCAAAAAGTTTGGTGAACGCAAGAAAAGTCGGCGTGCTCGAGCGCACCAAATCCATGCCACTCGCGTAGGCCGGGTTGTCCTCTGGAATCAATCCGAGCGAGAATTTCACGGCCTCGAACGCCGGGTAAATCACCAAGAGAACCAGCACCGCCATCGGTGGCAAAACCAGCAGGAGCCCAAAAACGGGCTCCCGCCAGGAGTTGCGCCGCGCCCGTTGACCCAACGACGTGGGGTTCGGTGGTTGGGCGCTCGAGGATGTGCTTGCGTTCATGATGCTCGAGTCTGATCAGCGTGAAGCTTTCAGCGTTGAGGTTGTGGCGTGCCAGCGACCTTCTCGTACCACAGGCGATTCATGTCGGCCCCAAACTTGCTCGAGAATCCGAAGCTGAAGCTCTTGGCGAAGGCACCGAATTTCTTGCGCACATCGTCCGGCATGAAGGCAATCTTGATGCCTGGATACCCGTTCATTTTGTCGGTGACAATCGATTGCGGTTCGTCCGAAAGCAACCAGTTCAGGAATTTGAAGGACTCGGCCTTGCTCGGGCTGTCGGCGGCGACACCGAGGTATGAGCTTCCGCCCGAGAACGGTGGCTTGATCTGCACGAGTTTGATGTTCGCAGGCAGTGAACCGTTCTTGAGCGCACTGAGGCCCTGATCGGACCAGACCGGTCCCATCGTGATCGCGCCCTTGGCGAGCAGTTGCAAGGTCTCGGCGTTGTTCTTGGAATTCTGACCGCCGTTGTACAAGGATTTGGAAATGGTTTTGAGCGTCTCGAATCCCTTGTCCCATTGCGTGACGAGCGCCGCGTCGTAATCCGTCTCGAAGGTTGTGGCGCTCTTGTCATCAATTCCAAGCTTCAAGACTCGAGTCACGAACGCATTGCCGCTGCCGCCCGTATCCGGCGTGTTGTACGTGAACTGACCGGGGTTCTTCTGAATCCACTCGAGCAGCGATTCGAGTGAACTTGGTGGTTTGGCGACCTTGCTCGAGTCATACGCCAGCACCACGCTCGAGCCACGGTACGGAACGCCGAAGCCCTTGAGTCGCGCCGCAACGTTCGCTTCGACACGGTTCATGCGCCAGACTTTTTTTGCATCGACCGGCTCGAGCAATCCCGCATCGGCAGCCTCGGAAACTGCACCCTCGAGAATGTCAATCCCGGAGGCTTGACCAGATTTTTTGGCGGCGGCCATTCGGTCAATCATCGCTTGGTTGCCCGCGCCAGCCTGAGAGAAAATCAAATTGAACTGCACGTTCGGGTTTTGCTTTTGGTACAACGGGAACAGGCTGGCTTCCCAGAGGTTTTTAACGTTGACATCACCGCTCGAGTAAAAATTGATCGTCACCGGTTTGCTCTGTTGTGCGACAACCATTCCAGCGGCGAGGCTCGAGACCAGCAGCAGCGCGAATCGTTTTTTCATGTTGCCCTCCGCAGTTACGCTACGAAGGCTCTGTCATCTTTGTGTCACCGGATTTCGTGTCACCGAATCTCAAAGCTGACATGGGTATGAAATTTGGCGCGTGTACTGAAAGTCCAAAGGGAGGTCCAATATGTCAGAGATCGCAACAGAGATTGCAGACGAGACGGAGTTGTATTTCAAAGAGGGTGTGCAGCCAACGGTGGATGTCGCAACACGCTTGCGCAAAATGGCCGATCAACTCGAGACGGGCAGCATTCGTTTGGGCAACAAGCACGTCAAGATTCCCGAGCACCTGGTGATGAAAATAGAGTTGGAAGAGGAACACAACGGCGATATCGCACCGATTAATTTCGAGATTGAAATTGAATTGGTCTGGCCCGTGCGGATGCAAGAGGATTGAGTTTTCAACGCTTAAGCACAGATGATCTCGAGGAAAGAAAACTCGAGCACAGCATTGAGGAGGATGACATGGCCAAGGAATTGATCTTTTACAGCGAGCATCACATCACCAGCCGCGAGGCCGCCGCGAAACGGCTTCGTGACCTGGCCGACAAAATCGAATCGGCACACTTTCACCTCGGCGATCACGCCGTGGCATTGCCGGAATCGGTCAATTTCAAGGTCGAGTACGACCAAGAAAAAGACGAAGAGATGGCGGGTCAAGAGTTTGAACTCGAGATGGAATTGCGTTGGGAACCGTGGGAGAGAATGCCCGCGTTTGCCGAAAAAATGTTGTCGTAATCAAAACGACCTCAAGAATCCGTCGCGTCATCAAAATGCGACGGATTCTTGTTTTGCTCGAGCACTATCGCACCTGAGCAGTGCCTATCCCGTATCGGTGAGATGGGCGCAACCGTTGGGTTTTCGTCCGTCATCAACTCCTGAGAGTAGAACCTGATCGAACATTCTGGACGGAATTGAGCGGCAACTCAGGCGTGAAACTCGAGCATCTTTGAGCGCAATGCCTCGATGGTTTCCGGCGCGAGTTCCAGACCGGTTTTCAGATAGTTTTCAACACCACCGAACCGACCCTCGAGATACCCGAGCGTGGCGTGCATGGTGCTGGCTTGCGCCGTCAGGAGTTTCGAGAACGACTCGCGTTCCATGCCGTCGTTCACACCCTCTTCCAGCAATCGCTCGAGCATCGGCTTGGCGAGTTTTTCCGTCAGTGCGTAATCTTCGGCAATCGCCTCGTCTGGCACTCTGGCATTTCCAAGCAACAGTGCGGCGATGATTCCGGTGCGATCCTTGCCCGCTGTGCAATGAAACAACGTCAGCGATTCGCTGTGCGCCATCGTCTCGAGCACCGTGCGAATCGCGGGCCGACACATCTCGAGCGCACTGACGTAAATCCCTTCGAGCGACGGCATGATCGCGTTCGCATCTTCGCTTTCAAACAACGATCCGAACAGCGAGACGTTGAGGTACTTCACCTCGTCGTGATCCGCGAATGGGTTCGGGAAACGCTCGAGTTCTTTGGGGCTGCGCAGATCGATCACGGTTTTCAGACCAGACTCGAGCAGCATCATCTGCGCCCCAACGCCGAGGTCGTGCAAACTATCGGCCCGCAAGAATCGACCCGAAACCGTGTGTGTGTTTGGACCGGTCTCGAGGCCGCCGAGGTCACGAACGTTGCGGGTTCCCTCGAGATTCAGGATGCGGTTGGCGTGCGGATGGTCTTTCATCGGGCTCATGACCGCACCGTAGCCGAATTAGATCAGGGAAAGATCAGCCGTGATGGTTGCAAAACGAAACTTGCCTGACCAGACACTCGTCTGACAATCGCTCGATAGCATCCCTGAATTGTGAACCGCACCGCACCAACCCAGGTTTCAACACTCGCACCTCGAGTCGTCAACCGGCGACATCGCGGCGAATGGCTCGAGGGTTTGCTGCTGCTTTCACCTGCGATCCTGTTGCTTTCGAGCTTCGTGGTTTGGCCCGCGATCTCCGGCGCGATCCTCTCGGTGCAACGTGAAGATCCGTTCGGCAAGTCACGCGAATGGGTTGGATTCGCCAATTACCTCGAATTGGCATCACGTCCAGAATTTTTGGCGAGCATCTTGACCACACTGAAATTCACCTTGGTCGTCGCGCCGCTCGAGTTGCTGCTCGGCCTGTGTGCGGCGCTGCTGATTTGGCGACCGTTTGTGGGTTCCAACTTTTTTCGTACATTATTCTTCTTGACCACCGCCGTTCCCACCTCGGTCGCAGCGGTCGCCTGGGGCTGGTTTTTGAATCCGCTCTCGGGTTGGGCCAATTGGTTCGCGGCTTGGTTTGGCCTGCCCGCGCAACCCTGGCTGACCGATCCGGCCTTTGCGATCTGGACGCTCGGTGTGATCACCGCTTGGGCGGGCGTGGGTTTCGTGGCGATCCTCTTGACCGCTGGCTTGCAGGGCATCCCAGAGGACTTGTACGAGGCCGCGAGGCTTGACGGTGCGAATGGCTTGGTTCAATTCTGGAAGATCACGCTGCCGCTTTTATCGCCAACATTGTTTCTCGTTGGCCTGCTGGTCCTGTTCCGCAGCCTGACGGCCTTCGGACAGATTCACCTCTTGACCAAGGGTGGTCCCGCCGAGAGCACCTTCGTTTGGGTCTACCGCGTTTACCAGGATGCCTTTTTTAACTTCCGTTACACCTA
>JANOWZ010000614.1:0-3096 GCA_031418155.1 Deinococcales bacterium | reverse complement strand
CAGGCCGAGCAGGTAGGTCAACGTCTGAACCGGTTTGCGAAAGACACCTCGGGCGGCGTGAACGAAAAGTTGGATCATGTGTTCACCTCGAGTTTTCCGTCACGCAGGCGCACGATGCGGTCGGCGCTCGCGGCCACTTCGGGATCGTGCGTGACCATCACCAGCGTCATCTGATGCTCGAGGGTCGCGGATCGCAACAACTCAAGTATCGCGTGTGTGGTTCCGGTATCGAGGTTGCCGGTCGGTTCGTCGGCCAACACAACCCGAGGTTCACTGACCAGACAACGGGCGATGCCAACGCGCTGTTGCTGGCCTCCAGAAAGTTCGTCCGGCAAGAAGTGTTCTTTGCCCTCGAGCCCGACCTCAACGAGCATTGCTCGAGCACGTTCATGGCGTTGTTTCGGCTCGAGACCCGCAACGAGCAATGGGTATTCGACGTTCTCGAGCACGCTCAGTGCAGGCAGCAGGTCGTAGCCTTGAAAAATATAGCCAAGGTGTCCGCGCCGCAGTTGCACGCGCTCAAACTCGGTCATGGCGTAGAGGTCTTGGCCTTCGATCAAGACTTGCCCGGACGTTGGTCTGTCCAGTCCACCGAGCAACGCAAGCAGCGTGGATTTTCCTCCGCCGGATGGTCCCACGATGGCCACGCCCTCGCCGGGTCGCACGCGAAAGTCGACGTGCTCGAGCGCCCGCACTTTGCGTTCGCCGAGATCGAAAGACCGCGACAGATTTCGCGTCTCGAGCGCGTACTCAAGACCGGACGTGATGATGCTCGAGACTCGAGTTTGATGGTCAGCCATCATGTGGGCACCTCTTCCTCGAGCACGCCATCGGTGATTCGTACACGCCGGTTTGCTCGCGCTGCGAGTTCGGGATTGTGCGTCACGACCAAAACCGTCACGCCTCGTTCACGATTCAGGCGCTTGAGCATCCGCACGATTTCCTCGCCGGTTTGCGTGTCGAGTTCACCAGTCGGTTCGTCGGCCAAAAGCAATCCGGGATTGTTGGCGAGCGCCATGGCCAGCGCGACCCGAGCCTGTTCACCGCCGGAAAGTTGTGCGGGCATTGAGCTTTGACGTGCACTCAATCCGACCTCCTCGAGCAATTTTTTTGCACGGTTTCCGGCTCGAGCATTGCCTGCAAACTCAAGCGGTAGTTCGACATTCTCAAGCGCAGTCAGAAACGGCAGCAGGTTTCCAGATTGAAAGGTCACACCGATCCGATCCCGGCGCAACCTTGAGCGGTCCAGTTCGGGCAGGTTGGTGATGTCACGCCCATCGATTGATATGCGTCCGGCGCTCGGTTCGCTCAGTCCGGCGAGCAACGAGAACAGCGTGCTTTTGCCAGAACCCGAACGGCCCACGATGGCGACAAATTCGCCGGATTTCACCTCGAGATTCGCGCCGCGCAAGGCAACGGTTTCAATCTCTTGCGTCTTGAAAATCTTGAAGACATCACGCACCCAAAGCGATGCGCCAACAGTTGTGGGCTCGGGAACACGCATTATTTGACCCGCGCCGAGAGGGCCATGTCGCGGTTGCCTTCCCAGTCAAAAACTTTTTTTGGCCCGGTCACGGTCAGCACGGCGAGCTTGCCAAGCTTGGGCGCGAACACCCAACGGTCCGTCAACAAATTCGTGGGTTTTCCGGTCACACTGGACTTGCCTATGCTGCTGCTCGAGAAGACGCTGGCGCTGAATTTACCCCGCTTGAACGGCTTGATGCCGATCTTGCTTTCGCCGCTCGGCACGGCAAAGCTCGAGGTGAATTGTTCGGGTGTTTGCTTGCTGATGATGATTTGCAAGGTCAACCATTCGTCACCGCCAGCAAACCGCACGCCGTCTTTAAAACTCAAGTCTTGCGTCCATGAAGTCGGACGTTTGAAACTCCAACCTCGAGTTGCATCGGTAAAATCGGTCAGGGTAAATTCGGCTGGGTTCGCAGCCTCACCTTGGGCTTGAACTTGTGCGGCTGAGATCAACACGATCGTGGCGAACAGGTTTAACAGGATTCGTGGTGTGTTCATGGGAACTCCTTTTCTGGTGGGAAGATTGCTCGAGTGACCAGAGTTTGCGCGAACGAGGTTTGGTATTGGTAAAGACGATGGCCCGTTCTCAGATCGCAGGTTTTGTAGCGGTCAGCACTCCTCAAAACCTCGAGTCCGAAGCGCAAAGACTTCGGACTCGAGACAGATTTCAGGTTGACCATCGGTGAATTTCAGCGCACTTCGAGGATCAATGCGATGGTGCCATTGTCACCGGTCAGCTTGTTCTCAAGGGCAACCTCGAGCTTGTGAATACCTTTGGGCGCTCCAGCTTTTGCGCCAATAAGGAAGGTCAGGTTGTCATTCGCAGCACCACCCGACGCACCAGTGAGCGATACCGAAATCTGCTTTGATCCTTTGACGGAAACGATTTTCAGGTGTCCCGATGGCAGGTCCAAGCCGATTGCTCCCAGGGCGAACGAACCGATTGGCACTTTCAGACTGGTGCTCATTGCTCTGGGAATGCCCGAGGTCTTTCTGAAATACTGGTCGCTGATGACGGTGGCGTGACCACTTGCCGGTTCAAAACCGGGTCCTTTGACCGGCTTGAATCCCGTGTCGGCGAATGCGCTGCTCAGGGCGATGATTGAAGCGAAGATGGTTGCCGTCAACTTTTTCATGATGACCTCTTTCTCGAGCCTCGGATCTCGCTGGGCTCGTCCCGATGTCCAACGAATCGCAGGATGACAGGGTCAGGTTCGAGGTTGGTAAGGGTTGATCTGGGGGTGGTAAAGAAAGGTAAAGATGTGACGATCTCGGCTCGAGAACATGCTGCTCGAGTCGTGCAATCTTGCGCGGGTCACCCGTCAAGATGCCTCGAGCCCCGGTTGCTCAAGTTGGGGTCTATACCAATCTCAAACCTTAAACCGTTAGCCTGTGGCCATGAGGTCGAACTTGTGAGGGTCTTGCTGGTTGAAGATGATCCACGCCTCGCCAAGCTGATCTCGAGCGGCCTGAGCGAAGATGGTTTGATCGTCGATCACGCCGCAAACGCCACGGTTGGCTTGAACATGACCGAACTCGAGACGTTTGATTTGTTTATTTTTGACGTGA
>JANOWZ010000613.1:0-3364 GCA_031418155.1 Deinococcales bacterium | reverse complement strand
TTTCCTCGAAGTCCAAACCGGCAGCGACGAACGCCTGCGCATCACCGGGTTCCTGGCCGTCCCAGCCAATCGCAATGTGTTTCGCATACGGAATTTCTTTGGCGAAAACCTCGAGCCAATCTTCCACATCACCCGAAGTTGGCGGACGGTCAAACAGCACGAAATTGCCCCAGTAAAACGTTGGATTCGACGGCGTGCGAACCACCATGTACGAACCGCAATCCGTGATCTCACCAGAAAAACGCGCAAAGATCAAATCGGTGCGATAGCCGAGCGAATGAAGATTCATGCCTCGAGTGTACGCGGGCTCGAGGGCATCACGAATGCGTCAAATGGCGGAGGGAAAAAACCAGCGAAAAGAGAAAAGACGAAAGAGAAAAGTAAAAACTCGAGCCGATCCTTTTCTCTTTCGTCTTCTTTGACTTTCCTCTGCCGTTCACGCCTCAAGCTTCAGTGGGAGTTCGCGTTGACGCTTGCCGGTCAAGGTGAACAGTGCGTTCGCAATCGCCGCACCGACCGGTCCAATCACCGGTTCGCCCATGCCTTGTGGATCTTCATTGCTGTCTACAAAATGCACGTCGATGTCTCGCGGGGTTTGCTTCAACGTTAGCAGTGGATATGCCGGTGCGCTCGAGCCTTCGAGGACTTTGAAATTTTCTTGGTCCACGCGGCCATTCGTGACCGTGATTTTTTCGATCAACGTTGAACCAATCCCCATAATGACCGAACCTTTTGCCTGCAAGCCTGCGTTAATCGGGTTGATGACGAGGCCCGCATCGACGCTGACCGTGACGCGCTCGACCACAATTTCACGGTCGTTCTGTGAAATTTCCACGACCATGCCCACATGCGTTCCGGTGCTGACACTGAAGGCCACACCTCGAGCACGACCGCTGGCAACCGGTGCTTTCCAACCGGAACGTTCACGCAAATCCTCGAGCACCCGTTTCATGCGAGCACCTTCTGCCGTATCGGGCACGTGCGCGAGGCGAAACTCGAGCGGGTCTTGTTTGGCTTCATGCGCGAGTTCGTCGATGAAACTTTCAAACGCAAAAACGTTCGGGAAGAGGCCGACTCCGCGCCATGCGCCGGTCGGAACGGGCAGCGCAATTCGATGACTGCGCACCTCGTAATTCGGCAACGCATAAGGCGCGAACAATCCGGCGAGCACACCAAAATCCACGCCAATCGTGTTCTTGATAAATTCTGGCATGCCAATCACCGAGAAAATAATGTCGCCGCTCGCCGTGACTTGCTCTATCGCCTGAATCTTGCCATCGCTCGAGACAGTGCCACGCAAGAACGTGTGCGCCGGTGGACGGTAAAAGCTGTGACGCATTTCGTCCTCGCGGGTCCAACCGACATGCACGGGTTTTCCGGTCGCGCTCGAGAGTTTCGCGGCGGCGGCGGTACAGGTTTGGCTGCCTTTGCGTCCGAAACTGCCACCCATTTGCATCGGGTAAATTTTGACTTCGCGTTTTTCCTTGTACGGCTCGAGCGCCCGCGCATCGACGCTGGTCATCTGCGTGGGAACCCAGGCTTCGATCAAATTGTCTTGAATGTGAACGGTTGCCGACAGCGGCTCGAGGTGCGCGTGTGCCGCCATCGGAATTCGGTACGAAGCCTCGAGCGGTGTGCCAGTGCGATTTGCCGCGCTTGCATTGCCGCGTTTACGCACGACCACACCATCGCCCGGTTTCGCTGTGACAATCGCCTCGAGTTCGGCCTGATTGATGCTTGAGCCGCCATCCCACACCAGATTTTGCTCGAGTTGTTTCAGAACATTGTGCGCGACCATGCGTGTGCTCGCGGCAACACCAGCAAAATTCTTTTCGACATCAATCACAATTTTTTCAACGCCTGGAATTTTCTCGAGATCGCCCGCGTCACCCGATTTGAGTTTTGCCCCGAACTGTGGCGGGTGCACGACCGCGCCGTACAACATTCCTGGAACTCGAGCGTCAAACGCATAGACCGGTTCGCCCAAGAGTTTTGCCCGCACATCCACACGCGGCATGTTCTGTCCAATGCTCGAGTACGATTTTCGCGCCTTCAATTCTGGCGCGGATTTCGGCACGATCCACACGCCCGTTTTCGCCGCGACGATCTGCCCATAAGACAATTTGCGTTTCATGTCCTGCCGCACGAAACACGCACCCTTCTGTGCCACGATTTCCGAGACTGGAACATTCAATTGTGCGGCCGCCTCGAGCCGCAACATTTCACGCATGTTCGCCGCCGCCTCACACACCGGTTTGAACATGCCATTCACGCTCGTGCTGCCGAACGTGAACATCAGTCCCGGCTCAAACCCTCGCGTTGAATCTGCCTGATGCGTCTCGAGTTGATTCCAATCCACCTCGAGTTCTTCGGCGGCGATCTGCGCGAGGGCGCTGTGAATGCCTTGACCCATCTCGAATTTTGGCGCATAAAACTTGATCGGACCGGTCGCTGCGATCTCGAACCAAACATTTGGATTCGCCGGAGGTTTCGCGTTTCCTCCTGCGCCGCCCGCCTCGAGCCGATCCAACAACGCAGGACGGCCCTCCTGAATCCCGAACCACCCGCCGACACCAAGCAAACCCAAAGTGCCCGTGCCGATCAAAAACCGGCGGCGCGTCATCTTCCAACGCATCTCGGGAGTCAACACCTTCTTCGGCTTCCTCATGCGCCACCGCCCGAAACGCGACCACGCTCGAGCACAATCTCAGCGGCTCGAGTGACGTTCTTGCGGATGTTGTTGTAGCCACCGCACCGGCAGTAATTCTCGTTCATCGCGTCATCAATCTGCGTGGAATTTGGGCTGGGGACTTTCTCGAGCAATTCGACCGCATTCATGATGTGACCGCTCATGCACCAGCAACACTGCAATGGATTCTCGAGGAACGCCTGTTGAACCGGATGCAGGACGAGATCAGGTCCAGCACCCTCGGCCAGACCCTCGAGCGTGGTGATTTCCTTGCCCGAAACCTCGCTGGCTTTGGTTTGGCAACTGCGTTTGACCTGCCCATCAACCAGCACATTGCACGAGCCGCACACGCCCGCACCGCAACCGTAGCGCGTGCCGACCAACCCGAGGGTGTCACGCAACACCCAGACGAGTGGATCATCGCGTTGCGCATCGGGAACAGCCATCGACTTGCCATTGATTGTCAAGTTCATGGATCAACGATACAGGTTGCAGGCTCGAGGTTCATCGACGCACAGCACATTTGGGCTTTACGGTGCGAGCCGTTGCAACTTCCAAAATCCAGCCTCGAGCACGTACACGATCCTGTCGTGAAGGCGTGCGGGTCGGCCCTGCCAGAATTCAAAGCGGTCCGGCACAATCCTGAATCCGCCCCAGTGATCGGGACGCGGAACC
>JANOWZ010000612.1:0-3310 GCA_031418155.1 Deinococcales bacterium | reverse complement strand
CCAAACGCCTGAACGTGGTCGTCTCGAACCGCGCTGGCATGGCCTTGGGCATTTGGGGCGAACCCGGCGTCGGCAAGACCTTCACGGTTCAGGCGGTGCTGCGCGAAATGCCTTGCCGCAGCTTGAACTTGCACGCCACGGTTTCGGCTGCAACATTGCTGCGGGCGTTGGTCCGTCCGAAGCACCTGCCCGATTGGGCGGCACGGCAGATCGAATTGCTCGAGCGTGGCGATCACCTCGAGGCCAAAGCGCTGGCCGATCTGCTCGCGGCGTGGTTGGCGGCCCTCGCGCCATTCGTGTTGTGCATCGAGGATTTGCACGAGGTCGCGCCGGACCGTTTGGAATTGTGGACGACGCTGGCGGTCGCGGTTGGTCGCACCAGGGGCGTGGGTTTGATCGTCACGGGTCGCACGCCACCGCCGTCACCGTTCATGCCCTTGCACCTCGAGCCGTTGCCGGTGCTCGAAGCCCGAGGCTTGTTGGAATCAGAATCCGGTTCGCCATTGCCGCCCGAGGCGATCACCTGGATCGAAACGCACGCTCGCGGCAATCCGTTGTTCACGCTCGAGTATTTTCGGCATTTGACACGCATGGGTTTTTTGTGGAGCGATGGGCGGCGTTGGCGTTGGCGCGAACCGGACGGTGAAACCATGCCGAACAGCGTCGAGGCGGTGATCGGTCATCACCTGCGTGCCGTCGGGCGGGATGCTGAAACCCGTCTGGCCTTGGCGGTCAAAGCGATGTTGCCGTTCGAGGCCGACGATCAACTGTGGTTGAACGTTTCTGGTCTTGAACAAAAAGCCTTGCGCGTGATCCAAGATGGGCTCGAGCGCAGCGGTATTTTCGAGGCGGGCCAGTTCGTGCATCCGTTGTTCCGTGAGGCGATGCGGGCGAACGTCTTGCCGCAGGAACGCCAAGCGATTGCCCGCCGAGCGATCACGGTGCTGCAAGAACGTGATCCGATCACGGCGGCAGATTTCTTGGACGATGCGAACCTGAACGCCGAACAAACGCATGACCTGCTGGCTCGAGCATCCAGTGCCGCCCGTGAAAGTGGTGACGTGCGTTTGACCGCCCGTTTGCTGATGCGACTCGCAGAATGTAGACCGCAGGCCGAACGTTTGCAAACCATGCTCGAGGCGGCAAGATTGACCCAACGCACGAATCCGAACGAGGCGTTGCAGATGGCGCAAATGGCCTTGCGTTTGGATGCGCGGCATCTCGAGGCGATCCTGTTGACGGCGGAATTGCTCGCCAGTGTCAGCCGGGGCGATGAGGCCGAACGCCTGCTCGAGCGGCACGTTCAAATGCCGGGTGATTCAGATTCCAGTCTGAACGCCGAACGGATTTTTGAAACCCGAATTCGCGTCAAGCATTTGCATCACGATGACGCTGGCGTGCTCAACCTTTGGCACGAACACACGGCGCAACATCCAGACGAACGCCCGAACATCGGCATGGCGGTGATCGCTCGAGCGTACCTGCAATGCTGGCGGCTCGAGGAGGCCGAAAGCGTGATCGTGCAAGCCTTGCAAACCGAGCAGATCACCAATTTGCAACAGGCCGAATTGCGCTACATCCGAGCGATCATCCCGTACTACTCCGGCCAGTACGCCAACGCCGAAATCGGCTTCACCGCGCTGCTCGAGACGCTGGACATCCTCGATGATGGTTCGCCACGCTTCCAAGAAATGCGGGCCGGAACTTTGCAACTGCGGGCGTACATGCGCAACGTGCTCGGACGACCACAAGGCGCACTCGAGGACATCACGGCGGCACTCGCGGTCAGTGCCGGATTGGGCAACGCCGGGTATTACGCGCACGTGCAATCCGAACTGGGATTGTACCTGCTCGAGACCGGCGATTACCCACGCGCCGAAGACACGCTGCTCGAGGCTCGGGCCACACTCGAACGGGTTGGGAACGCACTGTACCTTTCGGTGCTCGAACGCATTTCCGCACGGTTGTACTTGGAATGGGCTCCGCCGCACGGCAGTGCGCTCAGCCTCAAGCACGCTCGGGCCGCGTTGCAACACATCGAAGCGCTCGGCAGACCAGCCATGTACGCCGATGGCGCGTTGTTCATTGCGGCTTGGGCCGAAGCGGTCCACGGTCGCGCCGATGAAGCCCTGGCTTTAAGCGCCGAACTCGAGGCTTTAGCGCAACGCTTCGGACAGGTTGCCGTGACCACCGGGGCCGCCTGGGTGCGAGGACTCGCGCTCGAACGGCTCGGTCACAACACGGAGGCACGCAACGCACTGCAAACCGCGTTGACCACAGCCATCCCGATGCAACTCGGACCAACCCTCGAACGAATGGCGCTCGAGCTTGACCGTCTGAACGACGATGCGATCAGTGCCCAGCAACGCAGCGAACGCTTTCGCAGCAACGGCGCGGATGGGGCCTTGCACGTGGCGCAACGCTACTTCCCGCAGCTTCAGCATAATCAACACGATCATCTCGAGCACGATCATCAACGCCCAACCACCCCGAACGTCGTGCTGCTCGAGGTGCTCGGCCCAACCCAAGTCACGGCGGCTGGCGTGAGCCTGTCGTACCGCACCCGCAAAGGCAAAGAATTCCTGGCCATGCTCTGCGAGGCACGGCTGGCGGGACGCCCGGAAGTCTCGGACCTGAACGTCTTTGAAAGCCTCTACCCAGAATTGACCGAAGACCACGCGGGCAGTGCGCTCAAACAACTCGTTTACCGTTTGCGCAACGCGCTCGGCGGCAGCACGGTCCTGCGATCCAACAACGGCTACATGCTCGGTGCGGTCGAAACCGATGCCGAACAGTTCCTGCGCACCCATGACACCCGACTGTGGCACGGCCCGTACATGTCCGACCTCGGCGAAGACTGGCCCTCGAGCGCCCGAGACGCACTGCATTTTGAATTGCGCAAACGCGCCCTGGAACTGCTGCCCGAACACCCCGCCGAGACCGCACGCCTGGGTTGCATTCTGCTCGAGGTCAATCCATACGATGCCGAAGTCCTGCGATGGACGATGCAGGCGTTCCGGGACGGTGGCAACAACGCCGAAGCCAACCGCTTGCTCGCCTCGGCCAAACAGCATTTCGCCGAGCTTGGCGAACGCTTGCCCAAGGCGGTGTGAGCATGAGCACCGGAGCCAAAAATACACGAGCGCCAAAAGCTGAAAAGAACGTCAGGCTCGAGAAATCCAGGTTCAATTTGATGTTCTGGCGAGGATCAATTCAAGCCCATTGACAGATCCATCCTGACTTTGCGGTTGCCCTGCACTCGAGCCTTTCACCACGTAACCGGCACGTTACCGAGCACTGCATAACCTGT
>JANOWZ010000611.1:0-4370 GCA_031418155.1 Deinococcales bacterium | reverse complement strand
AAGGGCAACATCTTGCCGACCGATGAAAACTCGATTGCTTTCAGCCGCAGCACGGCTGAAGTGTTGCCCATCGTTTACTTGGGCGGAACCGGCAAGGGCGGTTTCTTCCCGAACGGCTTGAACGGCGCGATCAAGTAAATTTCCCAGAGGGACCATGCGAACAGTTTTACCGTGCTCGAGTCTGAAAACAACGACTCGAGCACGTTCTTTGAGCGTAGGTATTCCCACAGTGGATCTTTTTTTGGTCAATCATCCCTGTTGATTTGACATCAGATTCACCATTGAGCCGCAGCCAGATTCGTTCGACCTTCAATCTTTAAATTTAGCGCACGCCATTTCGCAGCCGGGTCTCAGCCTGTACTTTAGTCCGCTCAAGGCGTTCCTCGACGGTACTACCAGGATGATCGGACGGTTGAATCTCAAGCAGGCCCTGACCTGAACCTTCGAGCGAAGCGCCCGCCAGACCCGTCGTGTCTTCGGCCCGCTCACGCTCATCTGCGTCTGAGTTGATGCCGTGATCGTGCCAGCCGGACGTGCCCTCAACATCTCGAATCGAGCCAGTCCCTGCGAGCGTCTGCCCCTCTTCAGCCTTCGCCGTCGCGTCCAGCCCAGCACCGAGGCCACCACCGACGACCGCGCCGAGCACGCCACCCACGACGGTGCCGATGGGACCACCGGCAGAGCCAACGACGGCCCCGGTCGCCGCACCAGATAGTGCGCCAGCCGCTGTGCCGAGCTTCGAGCTTCTGGCGTAATCGTTGCCGGTGATTGGATCTATCGCGCCGCTCGAACCGGGCAGACTCGAGACACTGGTCGAATCTTCAGGGCGGTTCTGAATGACACTGTTCACGGCACCCATCGCCGGTTCGTTTGAGGCGGGTATTTCCAAAGTGGGTTCATTCGAGATTGCTGTTTGCAATGATGGCTGGTCTTTTTTCATGACTGTCTCCTTGTATCGCTTGTCGGTTGAACGGTTGAGTCAAGCGCGAGCGGCGAGGCAATCCATGATCAAATTTGCAGAAAACAAAGTCCTCTCGAATTCGATCAGGTTGAATCAATCGCGTTTTGGCGATGGGCCTCGTAGGGTTATTTGAGGTCCGATTCGCTCGGGCTTGACCGGCCCGCTTTCTCGGGTGCGGCTGGAATCAAAAGGCTCGAGCCACACCCGAAACGCTGGCGAGGCTCGAACTTTGAACGCTGATCGATCAGTTCATTTTTGGCATCAGCACGGTATCGACGCAATGGATCACGCCGTTGCTCGCGCCAATGTCGGCCTTGATCACGGTCGAGTCATTGATCTCGACCTTCTGACCATCGATCGAAACCTTCAGGTCCGAACCCTCAACGGATTTTGCCATCTTGCCATCCATTTTCATGGCATCGGCGGCGGCGACTTTACCAGAGACGACATGGTAGGACAGGACTTTGGTCAACTGGGCTTTGTTGGCCAGCAGCGCGTCCAGATCGGCCTTGGGAATTTTGGCGAAGGCTTCGTTGTTTGGAGCAAACACCGTGAACGGACCTTCTCCTTGAAGGGTTTCGACCAAACCTGCGGCCTTCAGCGCAGTGACCAGCGTGCTAAATTCTGGATTGCTTGCGGCCACGTCTACGATGTTTTGTGCTGCGCTCATGGTCAACCTCCGTGGATGAGAAGCCCGCCCTCAAGGTCGGGTGCGAACAACGTCCTCAAACCTGAACTGAGGCTAGTTGCGTGTTTGGTTTCGCACCTGAGCAAGGGCTGAAAGGGGGCTGAGTTCACCCCCAAGCGCGAGTCTATTCGGCAGAAAAAATTTGACCTGGATCAGACGTTCGGAAATGATCCGCAAATCGAGGACATGCCGACAAGGTGCAAACCACCTCGAAATTTACCCTTGTTCGGATAATCAGGATCAGTCAATGCCAGATACGCACCATGCAAACAGATCCTTCGTACTCGAGCAACTTGTTTCATGCTCGGGCACGTTTTTGAGTTGAAATTTCTGCGGTATTTCTTTGAAATGCTTTGGAACGGCAATCCGCGCAGATTTCCAAGCATTCATGTGTTCTTCAGTCGGGCTTCAGATACGGCACAGGCTGATCTCAGTCCTCGAGCTTAATTTGATCTCACACCGCGCAACAAGCAATGGTTTTCAGCCAGAAGCGCGTCAGGTCAAAAGGAGGAATCAATATGGATTGGATCGTCGCAATTCTCGTGGGTGCGCTGATTGGGTGGTTGGCCAGCATGGTCGCAAAGACAGATGGTCAGCAGGGGGCGCTCGCCAACATCGTCATCGGTATTGTCGGTGCGTCGTTGGGTCGCTGGCTCTTTGGGGGAGTGCTAAACATTGGTGGGGCCTCTGTGGCCGGTTCGTTCTCGGTGATTGGAATTCTGTGGGGTGTGCTGGGGGCATTGATTCTGATTTTCTTATTGCGCTCGGTTCGTGTTTTGCGCTGAGATCCACCGGTCCGTATCTTGCGCCGAGATCAAGGCTTTGCACTGAGGTCAACGCAATTTGAGTCTGGCGACCGGCTCCCGCTCGCCAGACTCGGGTTTTTCAAGTCGCACGTTTTCGTTCTGTTTTTGGAGGCTCATCATGTACAGCGCAGAGGCCAGCGTCATCGTTCAAGCAAATCCAGGCACCACTTGGGCATACGTCTCGAATTACCAAAATTTTGACAAGTTCATGTCCAATGTCAACGAAGTTAAAATGCTCGATTCTCAACAGAGTGAATGGCACATGTCTGGACCATTGGGCATCCCCGTCTCCTGGAAAGCCACGACCACCGAGACCACTGCCCCAAGCCGCCTCGCCTGGAAATCAACCGAGGGCGCACTCGAGAACGATGGATTTATCGGTGTTGCACCGGAAGGAACCGGCTCTCGAGTCACAGTTCACGTCAATTACAATCCGCCACTCGGGGCGATCGGCGAGTTCGTGGCCACACTGTTCAAAGATCCTCAGGCCATGCTCGAGCACGACCTTTCACAACTCGATTCTTTGGTCTCCAGTGGCGGTCCGGCCAGCAAGCGCGAGGCGAAATCGGACTCGAGTGGCGGCATGAACGGATACGAGCAGGTGGCCGAACGCGGCAAGAAGGTGGCCTCAACGATCACGACACCACCTGCCGGTGGCATGACAGGGTACGCGGTCGCAGACCTCGAGTCGCGCATCGACACGGATCGGCCGGACCTCGAGTCCGCAGATCCGAACAACGGCGCGTTAAACATGCCAAACGATCAACGCAGCATGGCCGAAAAAACCCGTTGAGCTTTTTCAGCAAGCTTCGAAAAATTCACACGCAACAACACAACGACGATAGGTGAAGATCCTGTCGGAACCGAGGGGGTTCATCATGATGGCAGCAGCAGGCGAAAATACGATTGGTAACGCTCGAGAGGGCATGATCATGCAACGCATCAGTTGGTCTGGAATTCTGACCGGCGTGGTTGCCGGACTGATCATTCAGGTGGCACTTCTGGTTCTGGGTTTGGCGATTGGTTTGGTCTCGATCACCAACCTCGAGAACCTTGGTGGCATGGCCGTCACCGCTGGCATTTGGCTGGCGATCTCATGGGCAGCAGCGGCCTTCGTCGCAGGTTTGACCGCTGCCCGTGCCGCAGGATACTTGACCTCAGCACAGGGGCGTTTTAACGGCCTGGTGACCGGCATGGTCATGCTGATCGTTTCGACGACCTTCACTGCGGGCCTGATCTCGAGTGTGGTCAACAGCGCCACCGGAGCCGTTCAAAGCGTTGCCACAGTTGCAGCCGGAGCCGTCGGTGGTGCTGCCACGGCCACAGGTGGTGCGGTGGCACAGAACGGTGGTCTTGCGGGCACATTGCAATCACTCGGCTTGGGCGATGCGTACCAGGCGGTCACGTCTGGCCTGAACGACAGTGAACTCAATCAAATCATTGGCGATGCCTCGCCAGAATTGAACCAAACGCAAGTCGCGGCCACAACCAGCGTGATTCGCGGCATCATCAACACCTCGAGCCGTGACCTTGGCACCGCACTGCAAAATCCGAGCGAACTGCCAAACTTTGTCAACAATCGGGTCGATTCGATTTCCAATGCACTCTCTGGAGATCAGTTCGTCAGCCGCCTGCAAAAGCGTGGCCTGAGCAAAGCCCAAGCACAAGAAGTATCCACCGTGATCGGCAAGCGGGTCGCAGAGCTTCGCACGCAGGGCGAACAGGCTGCCAAAGCGGCCAGTGACCAGGCGCAACAGATCGCCAAAGATGCCGCCAGCACGGCGGGCAAAGCGGCCTGGATTTGGTTGTTACTGGCCGGATTGGTCTTGGGCCTCGCCAGTTACGGTGGTGGTTTCGGCAACGACACGAACCAGAACGGTCGTCTCGTCAATACCGGATTGGAGGAATCGACCAG
>JANOWZ010000610.1:0-5223 GCA_031418155.1 Deinococcales bacterium | reverse complement strand
CTGATGATGCCCGGACGGTTGGTGTATGCCCTGGCAATCTTGATCGCGTTTTCGGTGGCTTCCGCACCGGTTGAAACAAACACGGTTTTGTTGGTGTGGCCCGCTTTGACCGGCACGATCTGATTTAGTTTCTCGGCGAGGCGCAGGTAGCTTTCATAGCCCACGACCTGAAAGCAGGTGTGCGTGAAATTCTCGAGTTGCGCTTTGACTGCCGCCACGATTTTTGGATGCGAGTACCCGGTGTTCAAGACACCGATGCCGCCCGCGAAATCGATGTAGCGTCGTCCAGAAACATCCCAGAGGCTCGCGCCTTCGGCTTTAACGGCGTAGAGGGGCGTCAGGGCGCTGACGCCGCGTGGGACTTGGCTGGCCCGCAACGCGAGGAGTTCTTGTGATTTCGCGTCGCTAGCTGGGGCGTGCGCGGTGCTGGGGCGTTCGGCTTGCAGGGTCATCTGATCCTCCTGGATTCTCGAGCGTGTCGTGTCAATGCCTGAGCGCTCAGCGTATCGCAGCCCGGGGTGTTTTGCAAATTCATGCAGAAAAATACGATTTTATGAATAAAGATGCAGTTTTGGACTCCCCCTCCATTCAGCCGGGATGATGCCCCACCCAATCGGCGGGCGCGACAACTCGAGGCTGGGGCTAGCGTATGGGCAGGAGGAAACACCAATGGAAAACGATTTGAATACTTTCTCAAATAGTCTGGCCGATGCGGTCACTCGAGCCGAACAAAGCGTGGTCAGCGTCATGCCTCGCGGTCGGCGCGGCATCAGCGGACTCGTCTCGAGTGTGGATCATGTTTTGACAATTGCGCACGTGCTCGAAGGTGATGATGGCTTGCGGGTTCGTACACCGGACGGTCGGACGCTTGAGGCCAAACTGGTTGGGCGCGATCCGAGTACGGATTTGGCACTGTTGAAAGTCACGGATTTGAAACTCGAGCCCGCTGTGATTTCGAGCGAACCGGCACGAATCGGGCAGTTCGTGATGTTGGTCGCCCGACCCGAAGAACTGATGGCCTCGCACGGCATCGTCTCGAGCTTGACTGGTCCGGTGCGCATGGGGCGCGGCATGAACTTGGAGCGTGTGATTCGCAGCGATGCCACGCCGTACCCAGGATTTTCGGGCGGCGCGATGATCGATGCTTCCGGTGCGGTGATCGGTGTGACGAATGCGGGATTGGCCCGAGGGAACGCGCTCGCCATTCCGAGCGAGATTGCCTGGCGTGTGGCCGGAATGCTGACAAGTGGCATCTCGCCAAAACGGGCGTACTTGGGTTTGGGCAGCCAACCGGTAAAACTTCCGGAAAACGCTCGAGCCGGACGCGATCAGGCGGTGGGATTGTTGGTCGTCAGCGTCGAACCGAACAGTCCGGCAGCGAATGGCGGAGTGCTGCTTGGCGACATTGTGGTTGGATTCGCGGGCGCGGCGGTGCAGGACACCGATGACCTGTTGGCGCAACTGACCTCGGATCGGGTTGGGCAGGCGGTGGCGGTTGAATTGATTCGTGCGGGCAAACTCGAGATGCTTTCCGTCACAGTCGGCGAGCGCGTTCGCAAGTCAAACTGAAAGGATGCCGAGCATGGATTTTCAAAGCAGTGAATTGCTCGAGCGTATCAAAACCGGTGTGGTACAAGTTCGTTCCAGCAGACGCGGTGCGGGGAGCGGCATCGTCTGGGCTCAGCGCGAGATCATCAGCAACCACCATGTTGTCAGCGGTAAATCTCGAGTGGCGATCATCACGCACGATGGGCGTGAACTCGAGGCACGGGTGTTTGACAGCGATGCCCGCTTGGATCTGGCACGGCTCGAGGTGAGCGAGGATTTAAAGCCGCTCGACATTGGCGACTCGAGCCGCCTGCGTGTCGGCGAACTTGTCTTCGCGGTTGGTCATCCTTGGGGCGAGCCGTGGGTTTCAACCGCTGGAATTGTTTCCGGTTTGGGCGTGGTCAAGATGCCGGGCGGCGACCCGAACCGAGATGTTGGCCGAGATTTGATTCGATCCGACGTGCAATTGCGTCCCGGCAATTCTGGCGGTGCACTCGTCAATGCTCGAGGTGAAGTGGTCGGCATCAACAGCATGATCTGGCAGGGCGACCTGGGTGTGGCGGTTCCAGCGCACGTGGCACAAACTTGGCGCTTGAAAGCGGCGCGTCCAAAAATCGGTGTCGGTTTGCAACCCGTTCTGATTCAGCAAGGTTTGGAACGAGAATCGCGCCTGATGATCGTCCACCTCGAGCCGGACGGTCCTGCAATGCGAGCCGGTTTGAACATCGGCGATGTGCTGCTCGAGGCCAACGGGCAGCTCTTGCGGGCCGGTGATGTTTTGCTCGACGCGCTCGAGCTTGGCGCAAATCAATCGCTCGAGTTGCGCGTGTTGCGGGCCGGAAAATCTCAGGCCATCACCGTGCTGCCAGAATCGCAGGTTCGCGCCGCATGATTCGTGTGCTCGTCGTGGCGCGTTCGCCTGCCGTTCGGGCGGGTTTACGCGCCATGCTCGAGGATTCGGATGTCTCTGTGATCGCCGAGGCCAGCACCCTTGGCGATCCGTTCGCATTTGAAATCGATGTGATCGTCACTGACGATGCCTTGCCGGAACGCTCGAGCCTGACCTCGCCCGCGTTGGTTTTGCTCTCCGACCTCGAGCAGCCACCAACACGATTGCTCGAGGCTCGAGGTTGGGCACTCGTGCCAAGCGATGCGAGCGCCCTCGAATTGCGGGCCGCCGTGATCGCCAGTGCTCAAGGCTTGGCGGTCTTGCCCGCACACCTTGCCGCGAACCTGATCACGCTCGAGCCGGAACCCGCATTGGTCCGTGCCGAACCTGACGACACGCTCGAGGAATTGACGGTACGCGAACGCGATGTGCTCGAATGGTTGGCGCTCGGGTACTCGAACAAACGCATCGCCAAACAACTCGAGATTGCCGAATCCACTGTCAAGTTTCACATCGCTGCGATCTACGCAAAATTCAACGTCTCGAGCCGGGTGGAAGCCGTGAACATCGCGGCACGACGCGGTTTGATTGCGCTGTAGAACCTCACCAGAATCGTTGCGCCCCTAATGCGTCGAGTGCGCTGTTCATGCTGACGATGGTCAGTTTTCGCTCGAGAGCCTGCGCGACCAAAGCGCGATCAAACGGGTCTTTGTGCGTGGCGGGCAAGCGGGCGGCACACAAGGCATCGTGCGAGGTGAAGGCGATTTCGAGGAAGCCATATCTCGAGATCGTGCTGTGATAGCCCGAGACCAAACCGTGCGCGGCAGGTAATTTCCCGAGCGAGAATTTGATACCCAGTTCCCAAGCGATCATGCTCGAGACGAAAATGGTGGTGCTTGGATCTTGGATCAGTTGCAATGCGGTGCTTGAGAGTTGTGTTGGGTCTGTGTCGAACCACAGCAGCGTGTGGGTATCGAGCAGAAATTCACTCACCGCCGTACCAGTGTTTGAGTTCCTCTTCGGAGAGCGGCGCGATGGACTCGCGCAATTGATCTTCGCTCAAGCCACCGGGAACAGCGTGCAATCCGATTGGGCGCAACGCCTGGGTGCGAACCGGCACGAGCCGCACGGCGGGTTCGCCGTTGCGGGCAATGATGATTTCTTCACCCTGCAGAGCGCGTTCGACAAGTTTGGACAGGTTGGTTTTGGCCTCGAGCATGTTGATGTTCATGCACACCTCCATGATTAGCCAAGTATAGCACAGATTGGTCAATCTCGAGATGACTGAAGTTTCACAGGGTCTCGAGTACTCGTGCCACAACTTGATCTACGCTCAACTCTCCACTGTTGAACCGCACTTCATTTGGCATCAAGGCTCGAGCCAAAATCGTGCGGTTGATCTAGAGCGATTCCTGCCAATTGCGATACCCACTCGAACGTGATTCCTCGAGCACACGCGATTTCAGGAGTTCACCGTTGTCCATCCAAAGTGTGACCAGCCGGTACGAATATCCAGTGAGCACTGCGGGGATGGTTTGGATGATGTGATCACGTAAATCGGTGATGATGATTTTTTCGAAGCCGTGAAGCACGTAATTCTTGACCACCAACGTCAGGTTCTCGAAGGACAGGGATTCTTCCTCTTCCCAGGTGATCGTGCTATCGCGTTTGACACGAAATTCGGGAATCCAACCGAACTCGAAATACGGACTTTGCAGGTGATGTTGCAACGCCCAAGCCAGCGTCGATTTGCCCGTGCCGGGTGCACCGTGAATGAAAATAAAATCCATGCTCGAGGCAGTTTACCGGCATGACCGAAAAAAGCGTTACGTCAGTTGGCTTACTCAGAAAAGGGATTGGTGAACCGTGCAAGTGGGGATTTTAAATCCTATTCCAACTCAAACATTGATGGCTCGAGGTGGAAGAATCTACGTTTTACAAACTGGTCAATGCCGCTTTGCGTTCCGCAATCGATTCCAAAATCAACGCCCGAACAGACAGATTTTGCGCCTCGAGCAGACTGCGCACCTTGACATGCCGCAGGGCCTTACCGGTTCCCTCGAGCAAACCGCTTGGGTCTGTAAGACTTGCACCCTGATAAAATCCAAGGTTGACGTACTCGCCTTGCGGCATGATGTACGCATAGGTTTCGGACATTTTCTTCGGACCGATGCCATAACCGACAGAACGTTCACCCGGACGCGCCACCTCAATCACATCCTCATGCAATTCGGTGATCAGATTGCGAAAGAATTCCATGATCGCACGTGTTTCTGCTGGCACATTCGCCACCACATCTTCAAACACACCAAGTCGAGTTTCTGCTTTCATGCGGTCCTCCTGCAATCACAATCGAGATTATCGTCCTCGAGATTATGACACTGGTACTATATTCGGACTCGAGGTTGATGTTTTTGCCTTGACCGCGAAGCGTTTGCGTTCAAACAAATAGAACGCGGCAGGCACGACGTACAGCGTCAGGATCGTGCTCGAGACGATGCCGCCCAGAATGACGATGCCGAGACCGCGACGAAATTCTGCGCCCTCACCGCCGCCAAAAATCAGTGGGAATGAAATCACGACGACCGTCAGTGTGGTCATGATGATCGGACGCAACCGCAAGCTGGCCGCCTCGATCAAGGCTCCGCGCAATGGTAGAACTCGAGCGCGTTCGACGACAAAATCCAAGAGCAGAATCGCGTTTTTCGTGACCAGACCAATCAGGATCACCATGCCCAGAACCGTGATGATGTCCAAGCCCGCGCCGAAGAACGAGAGCGTCCACA
>JANOWZ010000609.1:0-9349 GCA_031418155.1 Deinococcales bacterium | reverse complement strand
CGCAGAGGATCAAGGCTCGTTTCATGGATTTCCTTTCCGGCTCGAGCGCCCACCATGCACCAGGAACTACGAAGGGCTCGAGTCTTGCAAGTGCAACCGTTTGAAGGTCGCCAATGCCTGGGCCACCACTTGATCCATGTTGTAGTACTGGTACGTCGCCAGCCGCCCAACAAACACAACCTTTTGCTCGAGATTGGCGGCCTCCTCGTAGCGTTTGTAGAGGGCTTTGTTCTCGGGCCTGGGGATCGGGTAGTACGGGTCGCCTTCAGCTTGCGGGTATTCAAAAACGATGCTGGTTTGGGCGTGCGTTTGTCCGGTGATGTGTTTGAATTCGCTGATGCGCGTGTACTGGTAATCGTTCGGGTAATTGACCGTGCCAACTTTTTGATACTGTTCTCGCTTGAGCGTTTGATGCCGAAACTCGAGGCTGCGGTAGGGCAGTTTGCCAAATTTGAAATCGAAGAACGCATCAATCGGCCCGGTGTAAATCATCCTCGAGAATGGCGCGAAACCGATGATCTCGCGGTAATCGGTTTGCGTCATGACTTTGATGTTCGGGTGCGCCAGCATTTTCTCGAACATGCGGGTGTAGCCGTGCAATGGCATTGCCTGGTAGGTGTCCGTGAAGTACCGGTCGTCCCGATTCGTGCGCGTCGGCACTCGAGCGGTCACGCTGGCATCGAGTTCGCTCGGGTCGAGCGCCCATTGTTTGCGGGTGTAACCGCGAAAGAATTTTTCGTACAATTCGCGGCCCACTTTGGCAATCACGACATCTTCGCTGGTCAGGATTTTCTCGCGCTTCTCGGCGACTTTTGCAAAGAAATCCTCGAGTTCAAAACTGGTTAGGTTGAGGTTGTACAGACGGTTGACCGTATCGAGGTTGATTGGGATTGGCAGTTCCTGTCCGTCCACGCTGGCGAGTACCCGATGCTGGTACGGTCGCCACGCCGTGAACCGCGAGAGGTAATCCAAAACCTCGAGCGAATTCGTGTGGAAAATATGTGGTCCATACGGATGAATCAGAATTCCGGCATCGTCAAATTTGTCGAAGGCATTCCCACCAATGTGGGCGCGTTTATCGACAATCAGCACCTTGCGGCCCATGTTGGCGAGGCGTTCGGCCAGCACTGAACCGGCGAATCCGGCCCCAACAATCAAATCATCAAACATTGAACCTCCTGGCTCGAGCGTAATTGCGCTTGTTCCCTCGAGCCTTGATTATGTAGATTAAGTCCGGTGTCCGATCCTGCCCCCTCGAGTCTGTCACAACCGTCCGCCCAGTCCGAGTCTGTTTTGCGGGTTTGTGCCGTGGTGGTCACGTACAACCGCAAGGTCATGCTTGAGGAATGCCTGGAGGCACTGTTGCGGCAATCTCGGCCCGTGGACACAATTTTGCTGGTAGACAACAACAGTACGGATGGCACGCTCGAGATGATACACTCCCGCTTTCCAGCCGTGAGCGTTCTGAAACTCGAGACGAATGCCGGTGGTGCGGGCGGTTTTCACGCCGGGCTCGAGTGGGCGCACCGGCATGGCTTCGATTGGTTTTGGTTGCTGGACGATGACACGATTGTTGATAAGTGGGCGCTCGAGGCGTTGTTGAACGCGCACGAGGTGTATCCAGCCCCGCGCCGTCCAATGCTCTTGGCCAGCCGCGTGATCTGGACGGACCACACGATTCACCCGATGAACGCCCCAACCCCGAGTTACGCCTTTCTGGGCCGAATGCGCTTGGCGCGGCATCGCGGCATGGTGTCGATTCGGTCCACGTCGTTTGTCTCCTTGCTGGTGGCCCGTGAAGCCGTGACCAAGTACGGCCTGACGCTGAAAGACTATTTCATCTGGAACGATGACAACGAATTCACCTCCCGCGTCTCGAGGTACGAACTGGCGGTGCTGGTCCCGGAAAGCAAAGCGGTGCACAAGACCGTCAAGCGGTACATGCCGCTGACTTCGAGCGGTTCCAGGTTTTATTACGAGGTGCGCAACAAGCTCTGGATGGTGCGTTATGGCACAGGCTGGTTGCTCTGGGAACGTGCCCTGATTGTGGGCATTCTGCTGTACATCATCAGCAATTTCATGCTCAATAACCGCTCGAGTCCCGAGGCGATGGACACGGTACGGCGCGGTTGGCGTGATGCGTGGAGCACCAAACCCGGCCCGGTCGAGTTCGTCAAAGCACCGTAAAAAATTCTGCTCGAGCCTTCGGTTTTCCTGATCGCCTATTGCTGCACTTTCGAGATCGCCTCGAGAAACCAGCTTGGCAAGGTTTTGCGGGCGCGTTGCACCCAACTTGGAAAGACCGCATCGAGGATGTAGGTCGTGGCGAAATCTTCCGGGCCACGCACGGCTCGCCCATACGCCTGCACCATGCGCAATGCGGTGCGCCATTCGTACCAGGCCGGGTCAAGGTTGCGGCGTGCATTCACTTGCGGATCACCCAGGTATGGGTACGGCACTTTGACAATCACCTGCCAGCGGGCGCGATCATCGGCCAGGTCAATGCCTTCGGTCATGGATGGGGTCAGCAGTACCGTATCGGTGTCGCTCGAGAGGTGCCGTCCGAGCGCATCGTCACGTCCTTCCGGGCCGGTGTGGTACACGAGCCGGTACTGCTGGTGTGCGGGCAGGTGTTCGGTCAGGAAACGCAGAATCTTGTACGAGTGCGCGTGAATTACGCCCTTCTCGCCATCGTGACGCTCGAGCAGGTTGCCGATCACCTCGGCGATTCGTGGCAGTTCGGCATCGAGCGTGTCGCGGTTTAAGCGGGCAACGTTCAACGGGTAAATCGGGCGATTTTTGACCGGGAAACTCGAGGGCACACGAATGAACGCGGCCTCCTCCAGCGTGATGCCAAGGCTGCGCAAAAAGGTTGGTGCATCCAAGATCGTGGCGGACAGAAAGAGCACCCGATCCGCGTGTTTGAAGACAAAATCCTGCGCAAAGGTGGACACGCGAATCGGACGGAAACGCAACCAGGCCGGACCGTGCGCGTCTCGAGCGTCGGATTCCTCGCAGACCCAGCCGGAACCCTCATCGTCACGCAAAAGGCGCAAACGGTTGACGGTTCCTTCGATTTCGGATTTGAAAACAGCCATGTCCGGCGGGATGACCTCGAGCTTTTCAAGTTGGATTTCAATGTCTGCGAGCGCTTTGGTCAGCGGCATGATCAAGTCTGCGGCGAATTGCAAGCGTTCCTCGATACCGCCGCTGCGCGGAAAATCCAGGTTCAATCCGGCCCGCATCAGGCTCGCCCTCGAGATGAAGACCTCAACGAATCGCATTAACAATTCTTCGGTGTTGTGCGCCTCGTCCAGAATCAGCAAATCGCGTTTTTGAAATGCGCCGGTGTTGTTGATCTCGCCCAGAAAGTAAGCGTAATTGAGTGTTGCGGTGTGCGAGAACAGCGCGTCCTCTTTGGCGATCAGGTACGTGCAATCGCTACAGGCCGGGTACTTCTTGCCCGCCATGCACGGCGCGGCCCCAGCGTGCGTGTCCACAACCAGGCACGGGTAATTGGCGCGGCCTTTGACGACCGCCAAATCCGGGAAGTCGCGCACGTACTGATCCTGCAAAAGCTTTTGACCCGTCAAGATGTAGGCGTTCTTCGCCTCTCGAGCCAGTGTGACGGCAATGCCAGATTTGCCCGCACCGGTTGGAGCCTCGATGACCACGAATTTCTTGCCGCGTTTGAACGCATCGCGGGCCGCCTCGAGCGCCGCACGTTGACCGGGCCGGTAACTCGCATACGGAAATTGTTTCGAGGTTTCCTCGAGATCAAGTTTTGTGGATTCTGCCGGTACAGGATCAGGATTCACGGGCTCGAGTTTGGGTTTCTTCTCGAGCGCAGACATTCCACGAGGCTATCATGTGCTCGAGTGGGAAATGGCTTGTGAGAATCAGGCTCGAGATTCGTGCTGAGTTTGAAGCTGTTGGTTTGAGCCAACAGCCAATCGCGCATTGCCCTTACAGCTTCGTGCGTTTGATCGGCTTGGGTTCAACAAACACGCCCAGCCCATACGCGATGCGTCGGCCCGGATGGATCAGCACTTCACGGCGGAACGCCATGCCGACGCTTGAGCCGCCGTCCAACGCAATCGCATCTTTCGCCCCGAGCGCATCCATGACTTTGGCCAGGTCAAACAGGTTCAGGCGGGCGGTGGTCGAGATGAAAAAGAACTGCCGCTCGTTGACCACACCGACCGCGCTGCGTGGCGCTTTGCTCCAGACGCTCGGATCGCGGTAACCTTCGCGGCGCGGTGCGACAACCACATTGCCACGTTGTAGCACGAATGGCCCGCCCGCAAGTGCCGTTTCATAACCGCGCCAGGTGGCGGCATTGATGCTCGAGTGCGTGCGAATGACCACGCGGTTGCCCGGTGTGATCGCAAAGATGCTGCGCAAGCGTCCGGTGGAGATGTGCTTGCCATTGACCACCAAATCCCCGGCAATGCTGAAGGTGCGCGGATGAAAGTACCCGCCGTTAATGACTGCAACCGCGTTCGAGCCGTTCACCAGGGTTTTGAAGGCTGCGCCACCGCGTCCAATTCCGGCCATCGGTGCGATGACTTTCAGTTTGACGCGAGGATCGCCCAAATTCACGCGAATGACCCGCACGGTGATGCCTGCCACGCGGCGCGTCTCGAGGGTGATGCTGGTGGTTGGTGCGGGCAAAGGGCCGGGTTTGGCGGTGGGCATCACGCCCAAGCGCAGGAATGACCGCTTAAGAGTTACTCGAGGTTTGAGGGTTGAGGCTGAGGCTTTGGGCTTCGCTGTCGGTTTCGCTGTCGGTTTCGCTGTCGGTTTCTTGACGGCTGGCTTTTTGACGGCTGGTTTCTTGATGATTGGTTTTTTCACCGCCGGTTTCGCGATGGGTTTTACAGGCGCTTGAACGATGGGTTTCACCACTGGTTGTGGCGCGATCACTGGGGCTGGACTCGAGGGTTCTGGCGTGATCGCCGGTTCGTCCTGATGTACTGGGGCAGGATTTGCCGTCGGGCTCGAGGGTTCTGGTGCCGGGTCTGCCGCTGGCATTTCTGGCGGAGTTGCCGTCGGGCTCAAGGGTTCGGCGGGTGTGCTCGGTGCGATTGCTGCGGTCGGTTCGGGGATTTCTCGCGGTTCAGCGAGGGCGCGGTTCAGGTTTGGTCCGAATGACAGGGCGACGATCAGGGGAATCACGAGAAGACGAAATGAAAGCACGGGGCGGTTCCTCCGGTCAGAACTGGGTGCAACTCTTGGAATAAGAAGATGCTAGGACGACGTTTCTTACAAGAAACTCAACTGATCAGGGTTTTAAGCCAAGCGGCCAATGCAAGGGCACTGGCCGGATTCGTGGCGAGCGCCACGTCATGCACATCACAGATGCGCACCAGGGCGCTGACATCGGGTTCGTGCGGTTGAGCAGTCAGTGGATCACGGAAGAAAAACACGGCCAGCACGTGGCCTTCGGCGACTTGCGCCCCGATTTGCTGGTCGCCACCCAATGGACCGGAGAGCATGCGGGTGATCTCGAGGCCGGTGAATTCTGAGAGGATCGAACCGGTCGTGCCGGTGGCAATCAACGGGAAGTGACGCAATGTGTCACGTGAATCGAGGGCAAATCGTGCCAGGTCATCTTTTTTCTGGTCGTGCGCGATCAGCGCCACCAGCCGTTGTGATCCTGACGGATGATTCATGTTCTTAATATCGCAGAGGAAGTATAGGTCGCGCTACCCCCAAAGGTTGGGGTCGGCTCGGGATAAGACGCACTTTGTGGGAAAAAACGCTTCCGACACCAATGAGTGTCACTCGAGGTTTTGATGAGACAGGACTTTTGGTCAAACGATGCTCGAGCCGATCTGAGCCCGGAATGGAAATGTGAGGGTCGTCAACAATGGAAACATTGCGACATCTTCAAGCCATTTTTCTGACTGGTGTGCTGCTTGCACTGACGGCCTGTACCTCGGCAGAAACAACTCCAAATCGTGCTCCAGTGAAATGACTTCAGATCAGGTGCGGGTTGCCTCGAGATTCCGCGCCAATCGTGGTTTCGGTGCCGTGACCTGGAAACACCATCGTATCGGATGGCAAGGTCATCAATTGTGTTTTGATTCGTTCAATCAATAGCGCGTGATCGCCGCCGGGAATGTCGGTGCGACCAATCGTGCCGCGAAACAACGCATCGCCGGAGATCACGTACCCGTGAGATGAGTAAAACGCCAAATGTCCGGGCGCGTGACCGGGCGTGAACAGTCCATCAAGCTCGAGTTCGCTGAACATGGTTTTCCCAGGCCCGAGCAGGTGTTCTGGTGGTGTGGGCTGCGTGATGTTCAGGCCCCATTTTGCGCCAATCGTGGCGACGTTCGAGTATTGCTCGAGCGCGTCCTTGTGAACCCAGACCGGAACCTCGAGCGCCTCACGCACGGCTTGAACCGCGCCGATGTGATCGAAATGCGCATGGGTCAAAATGATGGCGCTCGGTTTGGATTCGCTCGCCTTGACCATGCCGAGGACCTGACCGGCATCGTCGCCTGGATCGATCAGCACGCCTGCACCAGAATCCGTGCGAATCAGGTAACAATTCTCCTCGAGTTGACCGGTTTTCAAGCGCAAGACGCTCGAGCCAGCAAATGCAAATTCCTTCCAGGCCCTCAAGCGCGATCCGCCTTGCCCGGCTGCTTACCGGGCAGTTTGATCTGAACCGATTGGTGCAATTTGGCGAATGCCTCGCGGTACTCGGCCTCGTCAAGCCCACGCCCGATCACGACCAGACTTGAGCGTTCCTCATGGTGCTGGTCGCCCTTGGTGACTTTGACGATTTCACGCACGGCCTGAAAAATGATTTCGTTCGGAATGCCTTTGAAAGCCAGGAAACCTTTGGCGCGGTACACACTTCCCGGCCTCGAGATGATGAGTTCTTCCATGAACCCATTCCAGGCCATCACATCGAGCGGTTCGCTGTGATGCAAACTAAAACTTTTCACGCCAGCCGTGTGTGTGTGCTCGTAATTGCTGGGTTTCCAATCGGTATCGAATGCACCCTGCTCGAGTTGCGTTTTCGGATCGACCGCCGCGTTCTCGACTTCACTGACATGCGCGAGCGGATTCAGACCGCGCAACAACCCTCGGGCCGTCTCGAGTTGTTCGGGTGTGGCGAGGTCAAGCTTGTTCAAGATGATGCTCGAGGCATACGCGAGTTGCACTGCGCCCTCCGGCATTTCGTTCAAAGTCTGATGCAGATTGCGGGCATCGGCGACACCGATGATGCCGTCCAACTCGAACAGGCCACGCAATTGCGGATCGAGCACGGTTTGCGCCACCGGCACTGGATCGGCCAGACCAGAGAGTTCGACCAGCAAATGCTCAGGCGGGTTGGCACGCATGGCGAGCTTCAGCATGGCCTCGGCCAGATCGTCGCGGCCAGCGCAGCACAGGCAACCGTTGCTGAATTCGGTCACGCCATCCTCGTCCATGTTTTCAATCAACGCACCATCGACGTTGACATCACCGAATTCGTTGACGATCACGCCGAAACGCTTGCCGCCATCGCGGATCAAGTTGTTGACCAAAGTTGTTTTGCCCGCGCCGAGGAAACCTCCGACGACGGTCACGGGAATGCGGGATCGGAATTGAAACATGCTGAATCTCCCGGTGAAAACTTGGACATCTGGGTGTCGTCTCGAGATGAGTCAACGTGGTGTTGTGCGAGTTTCTCGCAGTCCAAGATTTTCACCTGCGTGCGTTGAACCCCAAACGCACTTGAAGTCTACCTGGAGTGGATGCACGAGAACGAAACTTGCATTACCTCGAGCAAGACTCGCGCCTGCTTGCCCCGATCATTCCGGCAATTGAACCTCAAGCCAACGCGCCCGATCCAGCACGTAATGCGCGAAACGCTGACCTCGGGCCTCGTTGGTGATGCGTTCGAGCACGAAGCCAGCCTTTTCAAAGGCTCGACGCGCACGGGTGTTGCGTTCCAAGGTCTCGAGTTTAACGCGACGCAAGCCCATTTTCGTGAACGCATGCTCGAGGGCGACTGTCAGGGCATCTGAGCCGTAGCCGAGGCCCCAAAGGTGCTTCTCGCCGATCACAATCCCGAGCGTGCCCTCGAGCGGTTGGCGGGGTCGGTGCGGGTTCAATTCGTAAAATTCGACGCTGCCAATGAAGTTGTCGATGGAATCAAAAATCCCGAACCCGGTTCGTTCACCGCCGCGTTCCTCACCGGAAACGACGCGCCTGAACAACCACAACGGCATGCGCAATGGGTTCGAGCCGTTGAGTTCAGCGATCTCGCGGTCACGGAAGTAACTGTGAAACTTACCCCATTCGTGCCCGGTCAAATCCAGCAGCGGTTTGAGGATCACCCTGCCGTTGCCGGGGTAAGCGTTTTGAATGGGTCGCAAAGCCACACCAGAGTTTAAATCAGCACCCACTGTTCTGTCTCGAGAAAACCGACGAAAGAACGACAAGACCGGTTCCAGCAGCCCGAATGGACCTTGGCTCATGCGGGCATCTCGAGCGGGCGAGCCCCGTCCACGTAAACGGTTTTCTGACCCGAAAAGTACACCTGACCTGCCCGAGCCCCTTTGGGTCGCCAAACATTTTTGGCCAGCACGTAATCGACTGCCACATTGCTCGAGCCTCGGGCCTTGCTGTGGTACGCCGCCAATGCAGATGCCTCGAGAATGTCCGGGAATGGCACTTCACGGTTTCCAGCCCGCAAGATCACGTGCGATCCGGGATACCCCTGGACGTGAAACCAGACATCCAAACTTTTCGCCAAGCGGTGCGTCAGAAAATCGTTCTCGCGGGAATTGCGTCCGACCAGCACCTCGAATCCGCCTTTTGTGCGGTAGCGAATGCCAACCGGTGCTCGGGCACCTTCGCGGGCGTTGCTGGCATCGACCAGGCCCTCGAGTTCCTTTTCCGGCATGGTCTCGAGGCTCGCCAACAAGCGTTCAAGCCCGAGTTTTGCGGTCTGCAATTCCGGTTCGCGCCCCTCGAGTTTGGTCAGCACGTCCTCGCGGCGTTTGGCTCGGGCGTAGAGTCTGTTCGCGTTGCCCGCCGCATCCAAGGTCGGTTCGAGCGCAATCGTGATTTCACCCTCGCCGTACAGGTTGGGCAGCGTCACGCTCGAGGCTCCACTCGGCACGTTCCGCGAGTAGGCCAACAATGAATCGGCATGTTCACGGCTTTCGAGCGCCGCAATCGCATCGTTTCGCGCCCGGTCCACATCCTCGAGTTGCCGCCCCAGCAAGGTCAGGCGTTTCTCGAGCGGTTCGCGCAAGGCTTTGCGCAAACCCGTCAGTTTGTCCTCGAGTGCCCGGTCCCGCGCCTGATCGCTGAGGCTGGCTTGGCTGGACAGGCTCGG
>JANOWZ010000608.1:0-4314 GCA_031418155.1 Deinococcales bacterium | reverse complement strand
CAACACCACCCAGAGGTTGCCCGCATTGTCAAACGCCAGCCCTCGAGGAGTGTCTGAGAAGCCGGTCAGGGTCAGGTTGGGAACAGCGAGGGCGCTGCCTCCAATTTCCAAATCCGCTTTCGTGTATTTGAGCACGGTTTTGTCTTCGCTGGTCACCCAGAGGTTTCCGGCACTGTCAACCGCCAACCCGTCTGGTGACGCCGCGAAATCAATCACCGAGGTTGAGGGAACAACGGTGCCGGTCGTCTTCAACACGTCTGCACTCAACCCAAAAACTGTGGCTTTCGTGGTCACGCCAGCGCTGAAATTGCTGATCCATAAGGTGCCGTTGAAGTCAAAGGCCAGGCCAACCGGGTCATGAAAGCTGTCGCTGGTCAGGACAATGCTGGGTGCCAAGTTTCCACCTTGCGCCAGTTGCGCCGGGGAAAAGGCCACGATTGAATCGTCCGATGAATTGGAAAAATTGCCAAGGTTGGCGACCCAGAGGTTGCCGTTCTTGTCAAACGCCATGCCGCGTGGCCTGTTCAGCTTGGTGGCGGCTCCCTTGATCGTGCTTGGTCCGTAGATCGCGTTGTCTAATGGGTTGGAGACATAAGGCAATCCATTCTTGTCAAAAACAACCTGGTCGTTAACGCCCGCTTGCGCCCGCGACTCGAGCGGTTCGACGGCACCAGTCAAGGCCAGTTGCGCATCGGTGTAACCTTTCACAAAACCATTGTTTGTCGGAATCCACAGCGCACCCGTGCCGGGCCGTTGAGCATGGTCAATGGTGTGCTTGGTGATGACATCGGCAGTGACCGTCAGGTTCGCACTGGCCGGTGTGGATTCAAAGATCGAATCGACCACGCTTTTTTTCACGCGAATTGGGCCGCTCGAGACCGTGTACGAACCTGAGGTCAGGTTGTTCAGGGTGGCCGTGCTGGTCCCGTTGACCGTTTGTTGAAACCCGTTGGGTCCGGTCACGTCCACGCTGCCTGTCGTACTGGGGGGCAGGTTGGCAAAGGTGATGCTGAGTGTGCCCTTGTTGGTTGCGACGTTGATCGTCACCGTGACTGCCGAACTGGTTGCGTTGTTGCCTGCGGCATCTGAAGCCTTGGCGGTGAAGGTTTTGCTGCCGTTGTTGGCGGCGGTCAAGTTCACCGAGAGTTCGTAGGGCGCGGTGGATTTCTCGCCAAGCTTGGTGCTGGCCTCAAAGAACTCGACGTTGGTCACGCCGGTGTCATCGCTGGCGGTTGCGGTCAGGGTGATTGAACCTGGAGCAGTGACGTTGATGCTCGAGCTGGTCAGTGAGACGGTGGGTTTGCTGGTGTCGTTGGTGGTTGCACCAGGACAGGCGACCAGCACCGTCACCAGCACCGCCACCAGGCAGGTCAGTCCAAACCAACGGTTGCGAAACCTCATCAAGGACCTCCTCGGGTTGGGGTGTTGCGCACCCCGGTGAATGGGCTGGCGAACGAACGCGGGTCTGGTGTGCTGGTTCAACCCTTGGAACCTCGAGCCGAATGTCTGAACGATTTGCACGATTATTGTTGGGCCGGAGGGTGTGGGGTGCTGAGGGGCAAAGGGGATTGCCGTTGATCTGTGCGCTCTCGAGCCCGATTTGAGAACGTGGCGAGGCTTTGGATCGTGGCTGGAATTAAGTATTGCATCTATTACCACAATTTCTCATTTTTTGCACGACCCTCACGGACTCAGCTTGAGACGAAAGACCTCAAATCATGTGGCTGGCCAGACGAAACGCCATCAACCACAACAAACCACCGCTGAACAAATCAATCCCCCGCAACACTCGAGCTTGCTTCAACACCGGGGCCAACAACGCCGAACCATAGGTCAGGCCCAAAAACCAGATCAGTGAAGCACCAATCGCACCCACCGCGAACCACAAGCGTTGATCGGGCTGGTAATGGTTCGCACCGCCACCGATCAGCAGCATCGTGTCGATGTAGACGCTCGGGTTCAACAAACTGACCGTCAGCAAGGCCGTCACAACCTGCCTGCGGGTTGGAAAAGTCACAACGTCCTTCGCCTCGAGCGCCGGTGCGAACGCCGCCCAGAACGAACGGAATCCGTAATAGAGCAACGCGGCAATCCCGGCATACGTCATCAGTTTGTGCAGCCACGCGCCCTGCATCAACGTGCCAACACCAACCGTGCCCAACGTGATCAGGATCGCATCGAGCAGTGTACACAGCAGCACGATCAGCAGCAGGTGCTGACGGCGCAACCCCTGGCGCAAGATCAGCGTGTTCTGTGGACCAATCCCGACGATCAAACCTGCGCTGAGGAAAAAGCCTTCGATCAGTGGGAGGTTGACGCTGTTCATGGTGGATCTCCTTGGTCCTGCTCGGGGGGGTGTTCGACGGCTTGATCCGGTGTGCGTCAACGGCTGTTTGATTCCTTTTTCCTTCTGCCCAGAGTCTCGTTCAACCCTGGTAACGAGGCGGTTACGCGGCTCGAGGGAAAGATTCGTGACTGGCGGCATTCGAGAAAGCAGGCAACAAGAAAACCAGCGTCAACGCCTGGTCCTCGAGCCTGTGACCCGCAAGAATCTTCGATAAAAGGTACGTTGTCGTTGCGCATCACCATTCTCCAGTCCGCGTTGGAATTTGCTTCTTGGTATTACCCTAACAAGATGCCGTGACAAAAATGCAACAAGCGAAACCCCGTGCAGGACGGCTTAAACGGTCACTGTTGGGCTCTATCGAGGTTTGGTTGGGTTCGTGCAAGTTCGTTTTTCGCACCCGAAAGGTCCAAGCGTTGTTGATCCATTGACCCTCGAGCCGCATTTGCATGACCCGCTGATTGCGCTCTTGTGGTCTGGGTTGGTGCACCGTGCGCAACCACGGACCGATTTTGAAAGCTCGAGCGAGAACCAACTTGGTCGGTTTGATTGCGCACCAGGCACTTGGGTTCAACTCGAGTATAGTGATGGCACTTTGGGCCTATAGCTCAATCGGTTAGAGCAGCGGTCTCATAAACCGTTGGTTCCCGGTTCAAGTCCGGGTGGGCCCACCAAAACGTGTGCAGCACAGTGTTTTCTGAAAAGAGAATGCGGTGCTTTTTTCATCTCAGAGCAACAGTGGGAGGAAAATGGACACGACCTGGGACAAGTTGCATGAAATGTTCTTGAGAACCAAGCAGACAGAGGGCTACTCAGTTCACACAACAGAGTGGCATCGAAAAACGTGGTTACGGTTTCGGCGCTACTCTCCGGGCGAAGACATAACCAAGACGGTGCTACGTGAATTCCAATTGCACATGCTCGAGAAGCAAAAACCCGTCAGCGTCAAAACCCTCTTGGTCAGTTTGCGCACGTTCTTCAATTGGTGCGTGTTTGAGGAACTGACAGACACAAACCCAGCCCGAGGAGTGAAAGCGCCCAGGGTCAACCACGAACACAAAGCTTCATTGAATGACAAGACAATGCTTGCCCTGTTGGGGGCTGCAACCACTACGCGGGACAAAGCAATTTTGACAATGCTCTTAGACCTGGGCATACGGTCAAGAGAAGTGCGAGAACTGCGAGCAGAAAGTGTCAACCTTGAAGAGTTGACGGTGTTGCTTGCCCAAACTAAGGGGCGCACATTCAGGTCACTGCCCATCAGTCCGGGCGCGGCGCGGGTGTTGCGTAGGTGGGCTCGGGAGCGCGACAAAACGGTGTCATGGTTCTTCTATGCCCAGGGGAAGCGCAATGGCCTGGGCGAACCGCTCACGTCATCTGCACTCATTCAATTGGTGCGCAGATGTGCCAAAAGAGCGGGCATCAAGGCTTACCCGCACCTCTTACGGCACAGTTTCGCTAGGCATTTCATTGCATCCGGGGGTTCTGTTGCTGCCTTGAAGCAGTTCATGGGCCACAAGTCGCTGGCAGTTACTGACCGCTACGTGACGCTTCACTTTGATGACCTGGCAAAGAGCCATCATTCAATTATGGACCGGTCAGCAAAATGAACATCTCACTGGACAGCGCACAGGCTTTACTCGAGGCGCTGAAACGAAACCCGGCTGATGCTGCCCTGTTGCTTGGCGGCAAGCCCTACATGGAACTCCTATGGGCCTTGGGTGGCATTGTCTACCCGGCACAGGCCCAACTGAGGAACACCCCGCATACCGGCACGGCAACCACGCGCCCGTCTCACTCTCCTACCCCCGGAGGTAACACCATGAGCCAGTCAAACACCGAAACCGCCCTTGAATTTCTCTCTGATGCCCAGGACAGCATGAACGACCAGCTTGAAACCCTCCGGGCATTGCTCGAGACGGGCAAAGCCCCCGACATGGCAGCCGTCACGGAAACCTTGCGCCAACTCG
>JANOWZ010000607.1:0-8064 GCA_031418155.1 Deinococcales bacterium | reverse complement strand
CTCGGGTGATCACAGCGGCGACCGGTCCAATCGGCGGCCCAACCACGGTCACGGCAGCCGTGACCGACACCACGACCATCGTCGCCGGTGAATTGCAACTGACCAAAGCGGCCAGCACCGCGACCGCCCAACCACGCACGTTCCTGGTGCAATCTGGCGCTAGCACAGCCGCCTCGGAAATCACCTACACGATCAATGCCAAGAACGTCGGCACCGCGAACTTGACGAACGTGATCGTGTTTGACTCGATCCCGAACTTTACCGACTTCAAATTCGACACCATTGCCGTGACCCTGAACGGTGTGGCCTGCGTCCCGGCGACCTGCCCTGTTGAATACTCAACCGACGGCGGCACCACCTGGGTTGCCTACACCACCGGTGTTGGTGGAACCAAAGCCACGCTCGACACCGACAGTGACGGCTACTCGGACGAGTCAACAACGCGCATCACCAACGTCCGCATCAAGACCACCGGAAGCTTCGTTCCAGCACAAGTGGTCGTCATCGCCTTCACGGTCAGCGTCCGCTAAATCCAAGCACAAACCGCTCGAGCCTGGGTCACTCCTGGCTCGAGCGAAACTGAAGACCTTTTCATTCTCCAAAGATCGGCGCCAAAACATCGGAATTCGTTTTGATGACCCACCTTTTTGTCGCCCCGCAACCCACCGTCCCCTCCCATCGGCCCGAAAAACACCCTCATTTCCGCAGCCGCAGGCTGTTGTTCAAGCAAATCCCCCCAAAACCATGCGCCTACTTCTTGCCAGTTGCCTCGCTCTCGCCTTGGGATTTCATGCCCAGGCGCAAACGCTTCAATTGGCACTGACCCCAGCAGGAACCCCGATCCGCAACCAGGCGAGCGCCAGTTTTATTGGCCCAAACGGTGAACCTGGCGTCACCTTCTCGGGTGTGGCCCAAACCCTGGTCAGCACTGTTCGCGGCATGCAGATCAAACCAGATGCGAACAACGCACCAACCTCGAGCGGAAGCAATTTTGCGCTCGGGCCGGATGCCAGCAACGACCGGATAGTGGCCCCAACCGGCACGGTTCATTTCGCGTACACCTTGACCAACACCGGCAACGCACCCGACCGATACACGCTGCAAGCGACACAGTTCGCGGGCGATGGCTTTGACCTCAGCAACCTGCGCGTCGTGATCGACAGCAACGAAAATGGCCTGATCGACAACGGCGAACCCGATTTCACAGCGGGATTGGACTTGAACGCCAACGCGCACGCCAGCATCATCGTGACCGGAATTGCGCCACAAACCAACAACGGGGCCCGAGCCAAACTGGACCTGACCGGCTCAAGCTTGAACGATCCGAGTGTATTTGACAACAACAACATCGCCCGAGCGACCATCAACAGCGATGCCAACCTGGTCCTGAACAAAGAGGCCAGACTGCTGACCGATGGACGCATCCGTTACCGCGTCTTCGGCTCCAACCAGGGGGCACGCGCCGCCCGTTCGAGCCTGAGCGGCGTGATTGTTGACGGCACACTGTACTTCGGGGTTTTATTGAGCGACACCCTGCCAACGAATACGGTGCTGGATTTGCTCGAGCTGCCGACTGGCACGGCAGGTGGTGCAACTGCCGCTCGAGTCATCTACCAGATCGGCTTTGGGACTTGGACGGCGACCCCAACCGCCACGGCCTCGAGCATCGGGTTGTTCATTCCCGACAAGAACCCGACGACCGGTGCGCCCGTGACCGACACGCTGAACATCGCTGCCGGTTACGAACTAACGTTCCACGTCCGGGCCAAAGCCAACCTGCGGGCGGGCACGCTCATCGCCAACACCGCCGTGATCCAATACCGCGATGGCACGAACAGCGAACGCGAAACCGTCTCGAACACGACACTGACCGCCACCCCGACCAGGAATGGCGCGATGATCGGACCGCAAACGCAACCGACCGGCGCGGCCAGTGGCACGTACACGTTCACCGACCCGAGCACTGGCAAAACCTGGACGGTCAAACGCGACCGCAACGGCGACGATCAGACAGACCAGCAAAACATCGCTTCCTCCAATGGCTCAAACGTCGTGAGTTTCGTTAATACTGTGCAAAACACTGGCAATGCTCGAGACCTGCTGAATGTCCGCTACGACCCGAGCGACGTTTCCAGCATCCTTCCGGCGGGCTCGAGCGTACAAATTTACGCACCAGACGGCGTGACCCCGATCACGAACGGTTTGAGTCTCGAACCGAACGAGATGGCAGATGTGATCGTTCGGGTGACACTGCCATTGAATTCCAGCGCCCCGAACGCCAGTGCCGTGATCCGCGTGACCTCGAGCACGGACGCGACCAAGACCGACATCACGCGCAACACGGTCGGCAACCTGCCCAAACCGGACGTGCTGATCGGACCGTTCGGCGCAGCCGATGCCAAAGAATTCCCAGACCCAGCCGACCGGCAAACGCTCGAGCCGTTCGAGGGTGCGACGGCACGCTTCCCACAGACGGTGCGCAACAACGGCAACATCAGCGATGTCATGAACCTCAGCCTCGAGACACCATTGCAGGCCGGATTCACGGCGCGATGGCTGGCGGCGGACGGCACGCCATTGACCGACACGAACAACGATGGTCTGGTCGATACCGGATTGCGACCCGCAGGCAGCGAGGTCAACGTGATCCTCGAGATTATCCCGCCCGACGGCACGACCGGCAACAACGGCGGCGCGGGCTGGTCGTTCGTGGCGAAGATCAGTTCGAGCGCCGACCGCACCAACAGCAACCGCACGCTGGATGTGATCTCGAGGGTTCGCGCCCCGAGCGAGATCTGGACGATCACGAAATCGGTCAGCGGTGAGGGTGGGGCAAACCCAAGCGTGCTCGCACCAGAATCGAAACTGATTTATACCCTGACCGTATCGAACATCGGCAGCCTGCCGCAAACGGGGGTGCGCGTCAATGACGTTTTAAGCGAATGGCTCGAGGCTCCAACACGGATCAGCGATTCAAGCGTGATCGACTCGAACGGCTCGAGCGTGGGCCTGACAGCACGTTACGAGGCCCAATCCCGCATGCTCGAGTGGACGATCCCGGAATTCCCAGCCAATGCCTCGATCACATTGACTTTCCATACAGTGGTGCGAAAGGGCACGCCAGATGCGACCGTCATCCCGAACACGGCGCTCGTCTCGAGCCGTGACGTGCCACGTGCATCGACCTCAAACCGGGTCGATGTCGGTGTGATCTCCCCGATTTTGAAACTCAACAAGATCGCACTCGAGGGCAGCGTTTCCATCGGTGGAGTCGTGCAGTTTGAACTCGAGGCCCGCAACAACTCGGGCGAGGCGGCCCTGACCGACCTGACGATCAGCGATTTCATGCCGGTCGGACTGGTCTACCGGTCTGGCTCGAGCCGATTGAACAACCAAGCGATCCCGGACCCTGAGATCGTGACTGCGGACGGCGTGCAAACGTTGCGCTGGAAGATCGGTGATTTGCCCGCCGGAACCGCCATCAAAGTGCGTTTTTCTGCGACCGCCACACCCGCCTTCCCCGGCGAGGTTGTCAATCAGGCCACCGCTCGAGCGATTGCCGCCAACGGTGCGATCATTGTCGAGTCGAACAAGGCTCGGGCCGCCGTCAAACAGGCCAAGGGTGTCTTCAGCACCTCCTCGACCGTGGTTGGTCGCGTCTATTTTGATACCGACGGCAACAAACGCTTCGATGCGGGCCGTGATGAGGTCTTGTCGAACGCCCGGATTTACCTCTCGAATGGCCGTTACGCAATCACCGATGGCCAGGGCTTGTACAGCTTCCCAGACCTCGCGCCGGGACGATACGCGATGCGCTTGGACCCGCTGACTGTCCCATTCCTGGCGGCAAGAATCCCGGATGACCAGTGCGCCCCAGGCACACGCCCATTGCTGCTCGAGGGTGATGGCATCATCACCAAGGATTTCTTGTTGCTGCCACCGACCGCCGCCGTGACCAAGGTCCGTTCAACGCTGCTGCAACTCGGTGCGGTCAAGCTCGAGAAGCGATTGCGACAGGGCGGCGCGGGCTTTGCGGTGGAGATGACGCTGACCCTGGATCGCGCCGTCGCCAACTTGATCCTGAGCGACCCGCTGCCTGCAAATCAACCCGGATCGAGCCCAAGTGAACGCGCCAACCTGACGCTCGAACGGATTGACCAGGCCGGAAACGTGCTCGAGACCATCAACCTGCCCCTCGAACCAGGCAATGAACTTCACCTTGGCACGCTCGCGGCTGGCACGTACCGACTGCGATACGCGCTGCTGACCGACCTCGAGCCCGATCAGGCCGTGACCGACCCTGACCTAACCTGGAACGAAGTGCCGAGATGAAGCCAACATCGGCCCGAACTCAAGCCCAAACACGAACCCAAATGGTGGGCCGTGCGGGTTTTCCACCAGGTTTCCAGCGATTAGACGGTAAAACTTCAAGTATATGAAGCGCCACTTCCTCGTCACCATGCTCGCGTTCCTGGCACTGGGCCTCTTGAATGTCGGCTCGAGTCCAGCCTTGGGTGCTGATATTTTCTTACCCCTCGTCTCCCCTGGCGATGCCCTGAAATGGGAACCGGTCGATGATTATGTGCTGCACATCCCCGGTGGTCTGCCCGCCGATTTAAGGGCCAAACTCGAGGTCTACAGCCCGGAATTGAACGTCAACGATTACCCTTCGGATCGACGCTCGAACTCTTACGTCGGTGACGAACGCTACGACCGTAAAGGCTTCGGCAGTCAGTTCACATTGAGCAACCCGGCGGGCAAACCGATTCGCTCGCAGAATTTTGGCTTGGGCACACAACACTCTTGGTCCACACTGATCAATGAAACGTTACCGGCGGGCGATTACCCATTGACCGTGCAATCCAAGGGCATGGGCAAAAACGGTTTTGGGCTCGAGGTTGGCAATGGGCTTTCGCTCGAGGCGAGCATCTTCACACTCAACGCCCGTGGTCAAATCGGCGAGATCATCGAGGTGGCAAAGTTCAAGATTCCACGCAGTTTGATCGGCAAAAGCATTCGTGTTTTCAATTACGATGCCGACGGCCCAAACGAACTCGGTGTGTTCGTGACACTTCCAAGCGGACAACGCAAGGCGCTCGAGACTTCGGCAAACCTCGCCTGGGCCACAAACGAGTACAAGATCACATCTGAACTGGTCGGTGAATGGAAAGTTGGGGTCAAGATTGGCCCAAAGCCAAAACAATACTCGAACGCCGTGACCTTCAAGCTGCGTTCCTGGCCCTCGAACGAAAACATTCCCGTGCGCCTGCGCGAGGGCGACCCAATGTACGCGCAGATTGCCAACCCAACACCAACCCCAGATGCCGTACCGAAACCCGTGCGTTACGAGGTCGTGGACGAAACTGGCAGCAAGCTCGAGGCCAAGGCCACGATTACCGGCGAGATCGAACGTCAGGTTAAACTCGAGGTTCCCAATGGATTCGAGCCCGTCTCGGCAAGCGCACCCGAAGGAACCGGCAAAGTCATCAACGCGACACAGGTAGATTTTGGCCGTGAGGGCGGTCTGGCCCGTTTTGTTGTGCGACGCCTGCCCGTGATCCAACCCGCCAAGCTCGAGGTTCGCACGGTTGCGGTGCTGGGAAACCAACGCATGCCACTGAGCAATGTGATCGTCAATGTTCAGAACGCGCCACCACAGGCGTTCGGCCCGCTCGCCAAGTCGGATGCAATCTTCGAGCTGCCGCCGGGAGAATGGACCGTGCTCGGTGAGAACCTGCGCGGCTCGAGCCACACCTCACCGGTTGTGACCCTGAAATCCGGTGAGACCGCCAGCGTGACCATCGAGTACAGGGTTGAGGCGCAACTTCGCATCGATCCGGCACAGACCAAAACAACGACCGGTCAGCAGGTTGCATTCACTGCGACCGCCACGACCGAATTCCCGTACACAATCCCAGCAAAACTGATCCTGACCCTGCCCGAAGACCTCGAGCCGCTCACCGGAGAACCCGAAGTCACGCTCGAGGGGAAACTCTCGGCCAGCACACCGTTACTATTGATGCAACTGGCACAAACCGTGCAAGCAACCAGTGGAACGACCGTCAGCGCCACGCTCGAGCCCTGGGGCCTGCCTGCCGCCGCTCTGGTGATCGTTGAAGAGGTTGAAACCACCCCAGAGCCAGTTACACCCATTACACCGAGCGAACCCATCGTGCCAATCACACCGGTCACACCCGTCGAACCGCCCGCAGCACCCATTCAGGCCGACCTCGAGATCAGCAAAACGATAGATCAACCGGTCGGCAACGTCACGGTTCCAATGACGTACACCGTGAGTGTTCGCAATTACGGACCGCAAGCCGCCGAGAACGTTCGTGTACTTGAACGCCTACCAAGCACGGTGCGCCTCGAGAGCGCCAGCAGCGGCAATGGCGATTGCGGTGCGATTCAAGCGCTGGTGCTGGAATGCCCGCTGGGAACGTTGCAATCCGGCGAGACGGGTTTGATCCTGATTGTCGTCACGCCGCTCGAGCCTGGAAACATCACCAACAGCGCCCAAGTCTCGAGCGATACGCCAGACCCGAACATGGTCAACAACAGCGTCAGCCTGGTCTCTGCGGTTGCACCCGCACCGGCGAAACTGGTGCTGACCCGCAGCGCAATCCAACCCAACCCAGCCCTGCCGGGAGAGGTCATCGGCGTACAATTGCTGCTGACCAACACGGGTGGAACCGCCAGCGATTTCAGCCTGAGCGACGATCCGGGCGAACTCTTGCAGGCGCTCGAACCAACCGTTTTCAGCGGTCGTCTCGAGCCTGGAGCAAACCGTGAATTCTCGTATCAGGCCCGAGTGTTGCCCGGAATGCCTGAGGCTTCAACGCTGCGGGCCAAAGCGCAAAGCGACACCGCAGAACTCGAGGCCAGCACGCCGTTCGAGCGCGTTAACCTGAGCCTCGAGAAACGCTTCACGGGCAAAGTCGTGCCGCGTCCGGGACAGCCAGTACCATTCCTGATTACGGTCAAGAACCCGCTCGACCGGGCCATCAAGGTCCTCCTGACTGGCGAAGCTCCGGGCATGAGCCTGACACCCGAAGAGAACCTGGCGCTCGACCTCAAACCACTCGAGACGCAAACGCTCGAAGTGATTGGACGCAGCGATATTCCAGGCGTTTACACCAATTCCGTTCGCCTGAGCATTGAGGGCCTGCCAGTTGCGCCGGATGCCGCCGCCAGCGCCAGCGTCAGCGACCTGCCAGAACGGGTGCGCCGCAGCGATGTGGGCCTGCGCGTCTGGGCCAGGGATCTGCCCGCCGGAAGCCAGTTGATCGTTGTCGATCACATTCCCGAAACCGGCACGTACCTTCCAGGCTCGAGCACCATCAAATTCGACGGGACCGACACGGTGATTGCCATACCCGATCCGTTGATCTCTGAGAACAAACTCTTCTGGCTGCTCGATCAGAACACGGCGGCGCAATTGGCAAAAGGCTTCACGATTCAGTACAGCCTCGCCCATGATGGTCCACTCGAGATGCCCAAAGACCGCCTCGGCGTGGTCCTGAAGATTCCGGGACGCACGGATGTCCTGCGCGTGCTCGAGGGTGAGGCGACGCTCGCCAACGCCTTCTTGACCGCCCGAGCGCCAAACCTCAAACCGGCCTCACGCGAACGGGTTGGTGCATTGATCGTCGCACCGGTGAACGGCACGACCTTACGCAACCGCGAGCAAATCAGCGTGCTTGTCGATTTACCACTGAAGGCCAAAGACGTTCGCCTGAGTGTCAACGGCGTGACCGTGAGTGACAACAAGGTTGGAACCAGAACCTTCGATGAGGGCACGAACCGACTGACCCTCGAGTTTGTGGCCGTGAACCTGCAACCGGGCCGCAATGAATTGGTCTTGACCGCAATTGACCCAGATCAAAACAACGTAGTTGTGCAAGACCAGAGCGAGATTTTCGTTTCCGGCAGCGTCACCACCCTCGAGATCACCGGTGTCGCACTGACCTACGACCCGCAGGACAAACCGACCATTCGCATCAAGGTCAGCGACGCGAACGGCCTGACACCAGCCGATGGCCTGATCACCGTTCTTGTCAATCC
>JANOWZ010000606.1:0-6458 GCA_031418155.1 Deinococcales bacterium | reverse complement strand
GATTGAAGGCGCTCGAGCCTTGGCCTGGCCACTCTGGTCGGCTCGAGGCTTGTGGTTCGCATTTGGTTTGGTGCTCGGCGGGATTTGGTCGCTTGCGGCGAACACTTGGTTTGCGACGTTTGCGCCATTCGCCGCGCCCGCACTTGGCTTCATCCTGGCTGCACAAGTGGACCTCGAGTGGCTCAGTTACACCAGCCGCGATACTAGCAAGGCCCGAGTTTGGCTAATCGGCCTGATCGTTGGAATTCTCGCGCTGGCTGTGCTGGGGATTTTCTCGAGCGTTGGATTGGCGAGCGCACTGTGGACCAGCAGCCCGTTCGTGCTGCTCGCTCCGGCTGGCGTGGCGTTCGCGGCGTGGTTCGGCACGCAATCGACCTTGGGTGAGACGTATCCGCCGAAATTTGCGATTCATTCGGCGGCACTGGCGCAACTTCGGGCGTTGAACGCGCAATTGCTGTTCGGTTGGCGACCAGACCCAGATCAGGTTCGGCGTTTCAAGGCGCAACTCAGGCAATCGACCAGCAGCACGCGCCCGACCCGGTTCTTGCCTGCACCGGACGCAAAATACGGCGCAGCGGGCATGCTCGCGTGGCGCACGGCCCTCGCCATCCTGCGCCGTCCCGTCGCTGATCAAATCGTGCTTGTCGTGCAACTCGTGCTCGTCGCCGCCACCGGCTCGAGCCTGGTTCGTGGCACGGGCGGTCTTGCCATTCAAATCTTGCCGTTGATGGCCTTGCTTGGAAGTTTGATCGGGCCGGAATTCACGCGCAAACTCGTTCCAGTTGGCGGACAGGCCCGCACGATTGGCCGCACCATCGTCGGCCTCGCCCTGATTGGCACGACTGGCCTGATCTCGAGCCTGATCCTGCCGTTCATCTTCGGCCCAAGCAGCCTCGAGTTGATCGTCCTGACCGTCACCCGAGCCGCGCTCGCGCTGGTCCTGCTCGAGAAGTTCAGCGCCTGGTTTCGCGTGCCAACCTCGAGCACCGAGGCCCGAGCGGGCGGCGCACTGATTGCTGGACTACCGATGCTGATTGCCGATGCGTTCGGGGCAAGTTCGAGCGTGCTGGCAATTCAGGTGGGTCTGCTGTTTATACTTCTGTCCATCAACGATTAGCCCAAATCGCAGCAAAATCCTCGAGAATAACCGGTTTGCCATCTTCATCATTGAGGCATGCTGTGCTCGAGCCATTCGATTCAGCTTCAGAAGCGTTTCAGATCGTCCTGGACAGTGTTTATGCCCCGTCGGATCGATTCGATTTTCGGGGCTGGGCGGGCGTAGTATATGGGTTGAGGTCATCTCGAGGTCAGATCCGGCTCGAGCGTGTTTTCACATGACCCGCCGAGCTTGCTTTACAGGACTAAAGTGGTGGTACGCAAAACTGTTCAAGCCAGCTCGTTTTGACTGATCAACTGGGGGTGAGTTTGTGAAAGACACGGTTCGGGAACGCATCGAAATCAGCGAGGTCGTCGCTGAGTACGTCGCGCTGAAACCCGCCGGGTCCGGTAAGCTCAAAGGCCTCTCACCGTTTGCCAAAGAAAAAACGCCCAGCTTTTACGTGAACACCGCCAAGCAGGTTTACTACTGCTTTTCGACCAAACAGGGCGGAGATGTCTTCGACTTCTTGATGAAAGTCGAGCACATCTCCTTTCGTGAAGCGCTCGAGAAATTGGCCTTGCGTGCCGGCGTGCAACTCGAGCCGACCGCCCAATTGGGTGATAAACGCAAGCGCGATTTGTACGAGATCAATGCGCTCGCGCTGGAATACTTCCGCAAGAACCTGCCCGCCTCCGAAGCGCTCGAGTACCTGCAACGTCGCGGTGTCAGTGACGCGATGCTCGAGCAGTTCGGGCTGGGTTGGGCTCCGGCCGGGTACGATGGCCTGCTGAAATTTGCCAAAGCCCGCAACGTTGGCGAACGCGAACTCTTAGATGCCGGATTGTTGGCCGAGAACGATCAGGGTCGCGTTTACGACCGCTTCCGCGCTCGAGTGATGTTTCCGATCCGTGATTATTTGGGCCGTGTCGTCGCCTTCGGTGGTCGCGTTTTGGATGACAGCAAGCCCAAATACCTCAACTCGCCCGAAACTGAAGTCTTCAAAAAAGGCGAGACCCTCTACGGTCTGGATGTGGCCCGCAAGCAAATCCAGGAATCCGGCGAGGCGATTGTCGTCGAAGGCTACATGGACGTGATCGCCATGCACCAACACGGCCTGAACGTCGCGGTCGCCTCCCTGGGGACAGCACTGACACCGGATCACGCGCATTTGTTGGCCCGTCAAGGCACGCGCCGCCTCGCGCTGCTGTTTGACAACGATGCCGCCGGTCAACGCGCCACGCTCGCCGGGTTAGACCAAGAGATCGGCCGGATGTTCCTGGTTCGGGCCGTGGTCGCACCGGGCGGCAAAGACGCCGCTGACATCCTGCTCGCCGGTGGTCAGGCCGAACTCGAGCATGCCCTCGAGACGGGCACTTCTGAAGTCGCATTCCGATTGCAAAATGCGCTCGAGAAATTTGATGCGAGCACCCTCGATGGCAAACGCGCCATTCTTCAGATGCTCCTGCCGAGCCTGCGCCCCAGGGATGTCTTCGATCCGGTCGCCATCGAATTGCGCCGCCTGGTGCTGGATCGGTTGGGCCTCGAACCCAAACGCCTGGACGAATTCATCAATGCCAACAAGCCGCGCAACGGTGGGCAAACCCTGAACCGCACGCAAGTCTCCGGCATGGTTTCCGGCGGCAGCGGGGCGCACAGCGAGATTCGATTGGCGCAACTGCTGGTGCAAAACCCGAGCCTGACCGCCAAGCTCGATGGTCAAGCCGAATTTGAAAGCCCGCTGGTCAGCGAAGTCATCCGGGTCGCCCGCACCGTGACCTCGAGCGATCAAATCCTCGAGCATTTCCGGGGCCGTCCCGAGGCCAGCATGCTCTTTGAAGGCCTGATGCGAGGCCCAGAAGTCGGGGCCAGCCCCGAACGCGACGAACTCGCCATCGACGAGATTGGATCACGCAAACGCGAGGCGAACCTGAAAGCCGAACTGAGCAAACTCAAAGTACAACTCTCGAGCGTGGATTCCGATGCGCAACTGCAATTGCTGATGCAGGTGCGGGAAATTCAACGGGCAATTGAGGCGGAACGCCGGATGCGCCTACATTCCTGAACAGGTCGTCCCTCGAGCATCAATCCTCAAGATCACCAAACGTTGTTGGTCAGCACGCCACCATCAACGACCAGGGTTGTGCCGGTGATCCAACGGGCCGCGGGCGACAGCAAAAACAGCACGGCATCCGCGACATCCTCCGGTGTGCCCAAACGCTCAAGCGGGCAGGCGGCACGCCAGCGTTGCAGACCTTCTGGCCAATCCGCCTCGAGCCCTTCACGGTCGATCAATCCGGGAGCAACCGCATTGACCCGAATCCCATGACGACCCAACTCGAGCGCCGCCGACCTGGTGTGCATCAATACCGCCGCCTTTGAGGTCGTGTAATGGCTGTGGTTCATGGCGGGTTGCAATCCCTCTATCGAGGCGATGTTGACGATGCTCGATCCGACGGGCATGTGTTTGGCCGCGAGCGCCGTCAGCGCCATCACGCCCAAGGTGTTGACACGCAGCATTTCACTGCGGTCCTCACGGGATTGCTCGAGCAGCGGTTTGACCGGTTGAATCCCGGCGTTGTTCACCAGCCCATCCAGACCCGAGAAGGCGCGAATGGTCTCGGCGATCAACCGTTCGGCATCACGTTCAACATCGCCCTGAAGCACGCAGGCTCGAGACCCGAGCGATTTGGCAAGAGATTCGGCAGCCTCAAGGTTGTGGCTGCAATGCAAGGCGATGTTCGCGCCCGCCTCGTGTAACCGTCTGGCGATACCAGCACCAATCCCGCCGCTCGAGCCAGTGACCAGAACAGTACGATTTGAGAGGTCAAGCAGCCTCGAGACTGGAATCATAGAAGAATTGTATCTGAGGTCAGCCCGAGTTTCGTCTGGGCGTGCCTTTGGTTGTTGCAGTCCTGATTGCCGACTGTACACGTTTTCCGTCACACTTTGCACAAAAAGCTGGGCTCGAGGATTGCTCGAGCCCAGCTTCTGATTACGCTTTGGAAATTCAGTCGCCTGCGTTTGCAGCGCGGGTTACGGATGGCATGGTCACGCTCGAGCCGAGGCTGACGCCCGCACCGCTGACGCCATATTCGCCACCGTGGTACGCGGCTTCGCCGTGGTCGCTGATGTCCAATCCAAGTTCTTCGTCCTGACTGCTGGCCCGCAAGCCCATGACGGCCTTCAGAACCGTCAGGATGACACCTGTGCCGACGGCGGCGAGCGCTGCGGCGACAAGCACGCTGAGGACTTGGATGCCGAGTTGACCGGCGTTGCCATCAAGCAGTCCGCCAGTGATGGCACTGTTGTAGGCTTTTTGCGCAAACACACCGGTCAGGATCGCACCGGTCATACCGCCGAGGCCGTGGCAGAAGAAGACATCGAGTGAGTCATCCAGGTTGGTCAAGCGACCCTTGAGTTGCATGGCGCTGTAGGAAACGATTGCACCGATGGCTCCGATCAGGATGGCGCTCATTGGGCTGACGAAACCGGCGGCGGGCGTGATGGCGACCAAGCCGACGACCGCACCGGTGCCCGCACCGACGGCGGTGATTTTGCCGCCACGGAACATCTCGAGGAGTGCCCAGGTCAGCATTGCGGCTGCGGCACCGAAGTTGGTGGTAACGAAGGCGTTGGCGGCGAGACCGTTTGCGCCCAGGGCGCTACCGGCGTTGAAACCGAACCAGCCGAACCAGAGCAGGCCGACTCCAAGGAGCGTGAGTGGAACGCTGTGTGGGGCCATGGCAACCCGTCCGAAACCGCGTCTTGGCCCAAGGATGATCGCGGCAACCAGGGCGCTAACACCGGCGGAGATGTGAACGACCGTGCCACCGGCGAAGTCAAGTGCGCCGAGCTTGAACAAGAAGCCGTCGTTTGACCAGACCATGTGCGCGAGTGGCGAGTACACGAACAACGACCACAATACAATGAAGGCGATGTAGGTCTTGAACTTCATGCGGTCCGCAATCGCACCGGAGATCAGTGCGGGCGTGATGATGGCGAACATCGCTTGGAACATCATGAAGATCGGGTGCGGGATGGTTACGGCCTGTGGGTGAACCGTGTCTGGTGTGACGCCGTTCATAAAAGCAAAGCCGAGGCCACCGACGATGCCGGGAATCAGGTTGCCCGTGTCTACCGGTGTGAACGCGAGGCTGTACCCGAGCACTGCCCAGACCACGCTAACCAGTCCGAGCGCGATGAAGGACATCATCATCATGTTGAGGGAGTTCTTGGCGCGGACCAAGCCACCGTAGAAGAACGCCAGGCCGGGTGTCATCAGCATGACCAGGGCGCTCGAGGCAAGCATCCAGGCGGTGTCGCCGGTGTCGATCTTTGGCGCATCGGCTGCGAAGGCAGTGCTGCCCGCGATGAGGGCGAGTGCGAGGCCAGCGAACATTCGGTGTCGGGTGTTTTTCATGCATTCCTCCCAGGAACAACCGGTGGCTTCTGCCACCTGAATGTCGCCAAGTATACGGATGCTTTGCTCGAGTGTCAATAAAAATTTGGCAATTGAGCAGATTTTCAGGTACATTTTGCAGGAATACCAGGTTTTTCTGGTCCTGGGACGGTTTCTCAAGGTGAAACGTAGCAAAAACGCCGAGCAAGGCAAAAAGTATGCAACATCAGAATGGGGATCTCGAGGTGACATCAATTGGGCCACAGGCCGCAACCAAACTCAATGCAAACCGTTCACAAGTGCAGCGAAACACGGTAAGGTGTGCCACGAAAAACGCGCAGTTCCACCAGAGGTTCAACACAGTTAGGCTTGAGGCAGCTAGGCTCGAAGGAGAGACATGAAACTGATCACCGCAATCATCCGCCCCGAAAAACTTGACGACGTTAAAGCTGCACTTTTCCGCGAGGAGGTCACCGGCCTGACCATCTCCCGCGTCAGTGGTCACGGTGGCGAAAAAGAACACCTCGAGACGTACCGTGGACGCCCGTTGGTGTTTGAATTCCACGAGAAAGTTCGCCTCGAGATTGCCGTGTCCGAACCGTTCGTGGATCGCACGGTCAAAGCGATTGTCGATTCGGCCCGCACCGGGAATGTCGGCGATGGCAAGATTTTTGTGCAACCGCTCGAGAAGGTCGTGCGCATTCGCACTGGCGAAGCGGACAATGATGCACTGACACCAGTGATCTGAGAAACATCTCAATTCGGGCGGCGAGGACATTCCTCGTCGCCTTTTTGTTGACGCTCGAGCCTCACAACGCATCACCGGCTTGGTACAGTGCTCGAGATGACATCACCCACGTTTGCCGAAACCTTGCACGCCAGAATGCTCGAGCAAAACACGCGATTGTGTTTGGGATTGGACCCTCGAGTCGAGATGCACCCGAGCACCGATCCTCGCAA
>JANOWZ010000605.1:0-2695 GCA_031418155.1 Deinococcales bacterium | reverse complement strand
GTACAGTCAAACCTCGAGTCCAACGCCAGAGTTGCTTACTGATTGATTTCATCTCGAGCCTCATTTTTTCGGGGCCTTGCCGAGCGGAGCGCCTGCGTTCGCCCAATCCTCGAGTATCAATTTCGATGCCGTGCCGAGCCTACGTTCGTTCAAGAACGGTTGCGAATCGCGTCCGGGCGGGTACGGCGGCATGTACTCGGATTTCGTGACCTGCGCGATACGTGTGGCCCACTGCACCGCGTCTTTCGGATTGTCCAACGCGAACGGCGCAATCCCGCCCGCCGCGTGGCAGGAAGTACAGTTCTTCTCGAGGATCGGTTGGATATCGACGTAATACCTTGGGACGATCTGACTGCTCGAGCTTTGCGCCAGGGCAATGATGCCGCATGCTGTCATGCACAAGACCGAAACGAGCATCGCGGACGCACGAATTTGAATTCAACTCAATCTCATGCCAGCAGGGTCGCACAGCATTGTTGGCAAGTTGTGAACGCACCGTCAACCCGCCTCAAGCCGGTTTATGCTCGAGCCATGCCGAACCTAGTGAAAAGTGGCAGAAATGCCCGAGCATTTCTCGAGCAGAGCGAGTGACCAAAAGTGACGTGTCGGACGAGTTTGGAACCGATTGGAGCGATCCTGCCCGAAGGTGCATGATTAGGATCAAGAAGCGAAGCGGAAATAGGTGGAGAACTTAGACCGCACGGCACTAGACACCCCACTCGTCTTGATCGTCGAAGATAAACCCGAAATTGCCGAGGGCGTGCGTGACTTATTACAGCACGCCGGATACCGTACCGTTCGCGCCGAGGATGGTCTGCGGGCACTCGAGGTCTTCTTTGCCGAGAAACCCGATCTAGTCGTGTTGGACCTGATGCTGCCGAAATTGCACGGGCTCGAGGTTTTGCGTTTGATCTGCGAGGGATACAAAACCCCGGTCGTGATCCTGACCGCCAAGGGCAACCAGGATGACCGTCTGCGCGGCTTTGAATTGGGCGCGGACGATTACGTGGTCAAACCCTTCTGGCCCAGGGAACTGGTGGCTCGGGTCGATGCGGTCTTGCGTCGGATTGGTGCGCCAGCCGAACCCGAATTGCTCGGCGAGAATGGATTGCGTTTGAACCTCGAGACGCGCACGGTGCTGCAACACGAAACCCGACTCGTGTTGCGTCCGGTCGAGTTCGATTTGCTCTGCGTGTTATTGCGAACGCCCGAAAAAGTCTTCTCTCGTGCCGCGCTGCTTGAGGCGATTGCTGGCCCGGATTCGGAAACGCTCAAGCGCCCGTCGATGCGCACGTCACCAATTTGCGTCGCAAGTTGGGCGATGGTCACGGCATCGAAACCGTGCATGGACTGGGATACCGTTATGCGAAACAGTGATCGCATCCCGTTCTCGGGTCGATTGTGGGTGCAGTTGTTGCGCCTGCTGGTCCTGATGACGCTCTTGACCGGCACGGTGTCGGTGCTTTTGTACGAGAACGTGGTGCGCGTTTAGATCTCCCGCCTGATGCCCGAAACCCGAGAGGCGATGACACGCGATTTTGGCTTGCCACCCGGCACCTTCCAAAAACCACGTCCGTTCGAGGCGATCCGCAGCCAGTTCATTGAACCGATGCTCGTCTCGGTGGCGTTTGGCTCGATCACCTGTCTGCTGGTCTCATTGCTGGTGGCGCGACGTTTCGCCCGTCCGCTCGAGCATTTGACCCAGACCGCGCAACGCCTCGCCCATGGCGACCTGAGCGCCCGCCCGCGCTTCCCGGTCCCGGCGAGGTCGCACGCCTGATCGAAAACGTCATCGAAATGGCGGCCCGCCCCGAGCATTACGATGCCGAACGGCGCGCCTCGAGTGCTGCAATTGCGCATGAGTTGCGCACGCTACTGGCCTCATTGCGAATGTGGGTGGCTGGGATCAAGGATGGCGTGTACCCGCTCGTGGTCGGCGAGGTCGGCAAGTTGCATCGGCAGATCGATGTGCTCTCGAGGTTGGCCGATGATTTGCAAACCCTGACCCTGGCTGCCGTGGACGGTCTTGGCTTGCGGCCCAGCCGATTGGACCTGAGCGCCCTGACCCGCGAAGTGCTCGAGGACATGCAACCACGCTTCGAGGCGAAAACCCTGAACGTGAAACTCGAGTCACACAGCAGCGCACAGGTTCATGCCGACCCGGAACGGCTCGGGCGAGTCCTGAACAATTTGCTCGAGAACAGTGCACGTTACGCACCAGACGCAGACCAGATTCGGCTCGAGATTCGGCAAGTGAAGACTCGTGTGCGCTTCACGATTCGAAGCTCGAGCAGCATCGATGCCACGCAAATCACGCAACTGTTTGAACGCTTCTACCGCACCGAAGCCTCACGTGCTCGAGAATCCGGTGCGAGCGGTCTTGGCCTGGCGATTGTTCGCGCCATCATCTAAGCGCACGCTGGGCGCGTCTGGGCGCGAGTGCTGCCACCGGATCGGCTCGATGTTGGCTTTGAATTGCCGGGTGTTTGAACCTCGAGCCTCAACCTTCTGTTGGCGCATCGTTCGGTTGGCGTTTACCGGTCAGCCAATACTGCACGCGATCCGAAACGTTCTCGATGTGATCGCCGATGCGTTGCAATGACCGCCCAACCCGCAAGAGTGCCAGCGCCTTCGTGATCGTGCGCGGGTCCTCGATCATGTACGTCACCAATTCGCGTTGCGTCTGCTCGTAGAG
>JANOWZ010000604.1:0-12318 GCA_031418155.1 Deinococcales bacterium | reverse complement strand
AGCCCAACTTCCCCGCCGTCAGTGCTCTCCACCCGTCCGGTCAACAACGCCTGTACGAAAGAGTGGTACGGAACCAACGAAACTGGACTGAACACCACTTCCCGATCATCCGTTGACCAGCTTGCGTTCACAGGAACGTTTGCCTGGTCCTTTTTGAAGGTGATGGCCGTCTCAACAGAGGTACGAACCATTGGTTTCGAGAAGCGAATCTTCAACCTGAAATCACGCACGGTTTTCCCGTGTGTGGGTTCTGCCATCAGGTAGGTTGGTGGGTACGGGATGCTGGCAAAACTGATGCGCGTGTCTTTCGCAAGTGCGTTGCCTGCCAGATCATTGGCTGAAACACTCAAGCTGTAGGTTGACTGGAAAAAGAACGGTGCCCCCGAGGGCGTGAAGCTCGCGGTTTTCCCATCGTTGCTCCAGGTGGCCTGCCCGAAGTATTTCAAAGTGAAGCTGCAAGGATCTGGCACGGCGGCGGCGGTGATGGCTGCATCTTGGACTTTGCCTTGGCAAGTCAAGGTCAGCGAATCGGGTTTGATCGGCACGTTGAAGTTCAGGATCAAGCCGCTCGAGGTCTTGACTTTCGTCGCACCATCGGCGGGCGTGCTCGAGACGAGGACGGGCGTTGTCGGCAAGGTCGTGCCCGGTGGTGGTGTGCCCAGCGGGGTTGTGTTCGACGCGGTGTTGCAAGCGACGAGCATGGCGAAGATTGGCGCAAACAGCCAAACGATTCGAGGGTGCATGGTTGCTCCTTTCCGGTTCGTCTCGAGTGCAAGTCTCGAGGGTTGGTGATGGCTTCGAAAGATGATGGACGCACGCCGAGTCCATGACTTTGGGATCAGGGGGCCAGGTAGGTGACGGTCAATGTGGAGAATTCATAGACCAGTCTGTCATGGTCGCTTTTGTCTGTTTGGCTGTTGGCGAATCGCATTCGATACTGTGATCGGTTGCCGTGCACGTTGCGTTCGGCCCAGTCCGCCTGAACAAATGCCAGTACGTCTTGCGGTCCGTCTGGGTCGGGAAAGCCAAAGAACTCGAGGTGGCACGAAGGTTGGTTGCAAAGGATTGGCAAGTTGTAATCGCTCCCATCAAGGGTCGGGCCGTAATCCATACGTTCGATGGACAACGAACCGAGGTGGCCAGGAGCGAACGGACTGCCTTGGGCACGCCGCCTTTTGATGTTGAAGATGGCTTTCGTGATGGTCGTGGCTGTCGGCTGCACGCCAGCCAGAAGATCGAAGCTGATGTAGGCTCTGTAATTAATAGAGAGTCCAAGCGCAATATACGAATATCCAACCCAGCTCGTCATACTCAAATTGGCTTTGTTTTCACACCCTAATATGGGATCGCAATCGTGAGAGATTCCGCCCGTGAGCTTGGGATCGGCAGGGATCGTGACGGTGAATTGCCGCAAGATGCTGAACGTGCCCCCGACCACCTGTGCCAGGTGGTTGCCAGCCAGGTCGGTCGCGTTTGCGCCAATCTCCCATTGGACACTGGTGTCGTAATCGAACGGGGCCTGCGGGTGGATAACGTATCGGTATCCGCCGCCTGCGGGTACGTAGGCTTCGATGCTCGAAATCACCAGTGGCTTCTGACTGTTCACAGCGTTGACCGTTCCGGTCAGGGCCGTTTTCAGGCTTGCTTCGTTCATCGGTTTGGAAAAGGTGATGGCAATGTACGTGTCTGAGATCATGCCTCTGGCGGCGTTCTCGGGCAGGAAGCTTTTCACGGTTGGCAAGCTCCCGGTGGAGAACTTGACTTCGGTCGGCTCGAGGGCTTTGCCGGTCAGGTCCTTGCCGACGGGCATCATATCCCAGGTGGATTCGGGCAGCAACACGGCGGTCGGTTTGAAGCTGACCTTGCGATCAGCATCGCTCCAGGTGGGCGTGCCGAGCAATGTCTTGAGTTGTGCGTGGCATTGGGCATTGCCTGCCAAATTGCCCGCACACAAGACCTTGAACGAAGCACGATCCAATGCGGTGTTGAAGACGAAGCTGATCTCGTTCAGGTTGGTCGTAACGTCGATGCTGTTGTTCACTGGAATGCTCGAGACCAATTTGACCACACTGACGTTGATCGAAGTGATGGTGGTGAAGGCCACCGCAGTTGGGGCCAGGTCGTTGCCTGCTTTGTCTTTTGCCGCAAGGTTCGTCGTGTACGTTTTGTTTGGTGTCAGCGGAAAAACCCCCGTGAGTGTCGCGGTCTTGTCGTTGTCGCTCCAAGTGACCCGAAGGGTGGATCGGCAACTGATGCCGTCGGTGCAAACGCCGTTAACGGTCAGTGAATTGGTCTGCATCGGTTCGTTGAATTTGAACATAAAAGTGCTGGTCAATGGCACGTCTTGAGCCCCATTTTTCGGGGTGCTCGAGACAAGTTTCGGTGCAACCACATCTTTGGGTGTGGCATTCACACTGGCACTTCTCGAGGATTTGTTGCCCGTTGTGTCCTCGGCATCGACCGCGAAGTAGTACGTTTGACCGTTGGTCAAACCCGTGAATTTTTTACTCGAGTTGACCTTGCCAGCAAAGCCCGCCAGTGAAAGCGAACCGGCTGTTGTGCCGCTGTAAATGTTGTACCCCTTCAAGTCCGGTTCGAGGTTTGCTGCCCAGGTCAGGTTGACCTCGGCATCACCGGCGCTGGCAACAAGGCTGCTGGGCGTGGCCAGTGGCGTGCTGTCGCCCGGTGCGGGGGCTGCGATTGGTGTGGCGTTCAGGCTCGAGGTTTGCGCCGAGGTGTTTCCGGCAATGTCCACGGCATTGACCGCAAAGAAGTACGCTTTGCCATTGGTCAAGCCCGTGATCGTTTTTGTGGTTTGCGTTTTGTCCACGAAGCTCGAGTTTGCGAGTGCGCCCGAGCTTGCACCCCAGAAAACCGTGTACCCCTTCAGGTCGGTTTCCTTGTTCGCCTCCCACGACAGCGTGACAGAGGCATCACCGGGTTTGGCACTCAGATTGCCTGGCGTGGCGGGCGCTGGGTCGGCAGCGCTCGCCGTGATGAAGCCGAATGTTTTGCTGCCCGCCAGGGTTGTACCAGTCGTGTCCTGACCCTCGAATGAAAACGTGTACGACGTACCAGGCTCGAGGCTCGCGGGTGGCATCAGCGTCACGGTTGTATCGCCATCGTTCCAGGTACTCGGGCCAAGGTCCGCGTCAGGATTCGTTGTGACCTTGAGCGAGGCGCTGTTCATGGCTTTGGAAAACGTGACCGTCAAGCTCGAGTCCACCGCGACTCCGAGAGCACCATTGGCGGGTGTACTCGAGGTGATCGTTGGTGCTTCGAGCGTTGGTTGTCCGAGGTTTGTAGGTGCGTTCCCGCCTGGCGTGTTGCACGCAAATAGCATGAACATAAGGCTTAAAACGGACCAAGTGAACTTGAGGTGTTGCATCAATCCCCTTTCCTGATCTCGAGACCACGAGCGAATGTTCGTGTTTGAGATCAGGTTGAGGGATGATTGGTTATTTTTTGGTTATACATTCAGATCTGCGTTCTCGAGCCTGTACCGATCAGAAATGCCTCAAGTGTTGGCGGGATCGGTTCGTCAGTCTCGAGCATCAGGGTTTGCTGTTGGCCAAAGAATCGTTCTGCGGCCCGGTGATCGCCACAGGCACGCAAGGCCAGAATCGTTAGGCGCAGCACGTCGGGGTCGTATGGTTCGAGGTCGCAAAGGATTCGTCCAAGCCGGGCCGCTTCGAGCCGATCTGTTTCGAGCTTATCGGTTGCGAGCAACGCCTCAACTTTCGAACGAAGTGCCAGTGTGAGCGCATCGCGCACACCTGAAATCCAACCTTCGCCCAGTCCCTCCAGGTACACACCGCGCCACAGGCTCGAATCGGCATTTTTCAGAAACTCTTCGGCATCACTCGAGACGGCCCCGAGCGCGTAGCCGTTCGCGGTGCTGTGAACACTGTCTTGCCCGAGGCTGGTTCGGATCTCATAGATTTTTTGTTTGAGCGTGTTCTTACCCTGGCTTTCGGTCTCGTTCGGATAGAATGTGTCCAACAGGTCAAGCGTGCCAACTTCGGATTTCCCAGCGATTCGGGCCTCGAGCAGGTACGCGATGATCTCGAGGCGCTTGCGGGCTCGCGTGGCTACAATTTGCCCGTCATGCTCGAGTTGGATTGGTCCCAGGATTTTGATTCGGCTTGAGGTTTGCTCGCCGAGGTTCGGTTCTGGCGATTGGCCCAATTGTGGAAAGTAGCGAATGATCCGGGCAACATGATTGCTATCGTTGTGTGCCGTGAACCACTCGAGTTTTTGCCTCGCAGCCTGCACGTTGTTCTCGAGTCGGTCAATCTCGAGTTCATGCGAAAGCGCTTCGCTGTGTTGACCATGCGCTTCGTAAAGTTCGCTGGCGTGACGCAAGTAAGGTATGGCCGCCTCGTGGTTCCCGAGCGCAGCCAAGGAACGTCCCATCAGGGCAGCGCTCGCCATCAAGTCCTGTTCGAGTCCGGTCTGTTCGGCCAACGCCTCGAGCTCCGTGGCGTACTCGAGGGCCGTTTCGGGCGCGTTACAGCCCAACTCTGCCCGGACGCAATCCTCGAGCGAACCGATCAGCGCATCCATTCGATCCAGGCTTCGTGAAGCCTCGAGTGCCAGGTGCGCGTAACGCCGTGAAAGCATTTGGCCATGGGCGGGTTTCCAACGCAAGTACAAGAAACTCAGGTGCCCATAGCAATCGTCGAGCATCTCAGGGTCGTGGTGTTGAGCGCTCGAGACGGCCTCGAGCAAGACCTGTTCGGCCTGTTCAAACTCGCCCAAGTAAATTTGGGCCAAGGACAGTTTGGTCAGCAGTTTCGCATACCCTTTGAGCGCACCGGTGGAGAGATACAGCTTACAGGCTTGTTCGGCATCGAGTCTGGCCTCGAGCATCTTGTTCAAACGCACCCGCGCATTGGAACGGTTCGCATACCAGGCGGCGCAATCTCCTGGGTGAGCGTCAATATCAATGGATTCGAGCAACCCGGTCAGGTTGCGTTCAATGGCCTCGTATTGCGCTTCGCGGTAGAGGATTGCATTTTGGCGATTCAGAATGTTGGCGCATTCGAGCATGCTCAGATCAGTACGTGCGAGTATCACGTCGATCAGTCGCTTTGCGCGCTCGATCTCGCCGAGGTTCACCAGCGATTTGATCACGCCCGACACACTTTGGATAGAGGCATCTCGATGAAACGCAGGGGATTCATCCCAGAGGCGAACAGTCTCACCGTTGTGCTCGGACCAGGCATGAAAGCCCACGCACACCTGCCACCACTCGATCCCAACACGTTCAGATGCTGGCAACGATTCAAGCAGTGTCCACGCCCGGTCAAGATCCCCAGCCCGCATGATGGTGGTAGCACACAAAAACGTGGCCTCCTGGCGCTGCAAGGGCTGCTGCATGGCAAGTCTTGAAAGCCGTTCGCATTCGGGCAGGTTACGGTCCAGAAAGTGCTTGGCGGCCTCGAGTGCCAGGCTTGCTTGTCTCGGGCCACTGGCAAGCGTCGCAGCACTTGCCAGCAGGTGCGCGGCTTTGGTTGGATTCCCAGCCGCTTGCAGTTGGCGTGCTGCAAGCTCAAGCCGGTTCACCGCTTCAACCGCCTCCAGGCCCGCATCTTTGATCAATCCAACAGCGAGCACCAAGTCAACTTTTTCGAGAACCTCGAATGCACGCCTTGAGAGAATTTGCCGCCGAGTGGCGGGAAGCTCACGCACGATCACCTCGCCGAAGAGTGGGTGCGCAAAATGTTGACCGCGCAGCAGACCGCCTCGCTCGAGATCGACACGGCTTCGCTCAAGGGTGCGCAGGTCGAGGCCAGCCACGCTTGCCCAGACGTGGTTCAGGTGTGCCGCCTCGAGTTCGGATGGCAGGATTGCCCGCGCCTCGAGCGCCGCCTGCGCCTGAGGTGTGACCCTCAGATTCGAGGTCAATTGACCGATCAGTGCTTCAACCGTGACCGGCACGAAATCGTTGCTTGGAACCCGCCAATTCCAGCGTTTGCCATCGCTCCATAAGTATCCTTGTCGCGTCAGGTAGCGCAGAAATTCGAGCGCAAACAACGGGTTGCCGTGCGTGCGAGCCTGAATCCATTCCCGCCCCGCTGCGGGCAGGCTCGCGCCCAATTCACGCTCGAGCATCACGCTGGTTTCCTCAGCCTCGAGCAACCCGAGCCGATGGTTTCTGAAGCCCTCTGGCGGTGCCGTGCGACCCGTGACGATCAAGCCCACACCCCGCGTGCGTCCGACCACCAGTGCGAGCCGCCGAACCACCTCGAGCCGTTCCGGGTTGGCCTCGTGCAAATCTTCAAGGTAGAGCACGAACGGGGCCAGACCAGCCAACGTCGCCGCAATCGTGTTCGCCAATGCTTCGGGCTCGAGATGCTCGTTATCGCTCAGACGCTCAAGTTGTCGTTCGGCCCAGGCGGGCAGTTTCTTCGCTCTGGGCAACGCTCGAGCGAGGCTGGCGGTGGGCGTGGTGGCGTGCAGGCTCAGGTGCTGACATGACACGTCATGCAAGATGGCTTGTGCGGTGAAACTCTTCCCAATACCAGGTTCGCCCCACAATCCCAGACTGAAGCCAGCGCGTCGGGAAAGAACCACGCCGAACGACCGAACCAATTGACTCACAAATTCTGAACGCATGTTGCACCTGAAGAATCGCATCTCAGCGTAGCTCACATCCGACAAGTTCAGTGCCGTTTCTCAAAGCCTAAGGGAGGTTTGACGGCCTTTTGCACTTGCTCGGAACGATAGGGAACAGGTTTTGTGAATGGGAGGCTCAGGCCGGACGCTCGAGGCCAAGCCGTGGATTCCGTCATCACATCGGGAGCAGCCGCAGATTGAGACTTGTAAACGTTGCTCATGACCAACCTTGACCAGAACATGCAAACCATCCTCGAGACGCTCAAACAAAAAGCCGAAAACACCAGCAGTATTGCCGAACTCGAGCGCCTCGTCCTCAAAGCCAGCCAAGACTTCGCACATTGCCTTCGAAACGCTCGCCAAGACCCAGCCTGCGAGGATGCCGTCTCGGTGTCGGCGTTGGCAGGTGCCACCGCTTTCTCGGGTGCTAGTGCCGTTCGGTCTAAGTTCTCCACCTGTTTCCGCTTCGCTCCAACCGGTTACGAACTCGTCCGACACGTCACTTTTGGCCACTCGCTCTGCTCGAGAAATACTCACGTATTTCTGCCACTTTCCACTAGGTTGCTGGCAGTGTGAGCATGGGGTGCGTATGTTGGGGTGATTTAGGTCATCGTATACGCAGGCTACCTCTGCTTTCTTTGGGTTGACACACTTTCAGCCTTATTTCCGCAAAAAATGGGCTTGACGATCTCTCCGCCCAGTGCTACACTTCTCTTCGCCTTGAAAGAGGCACGCATCGCAGGGTAGAGCAGCTTGGTAGCTCGTCGGGCTCATAACCCGGAGGTCGCAGGTTCAAATCCTGTCCCTGCAACCAGAAGAAACCCCGTCTAGGACGGGGTTTTATCATTCCCCGACAATCACCAAGAATCAAAAAAGATCAAAAATGCGGAACCATTGCGGAACCGGGCTTTTTTACAGACCAATCACGCGACCGCTCGAGGTCGTGAAGCGAGCAAATCTCCAAGGTTCAAAGTTCCGGCCTCGTGCTCATCCTCAAACGTGTGACGGTACACATCAGCGGTGAAGCTTGGGCGTGCATGGCCCAATTTTTCACTGACGATTTCGAGCGGTACGCCCGCACGTCGAGCGAGGCTTGCCCAGGTGTGACGCAAGTCATGAATCCGAATCACGCGCACACTTGCCAGACCTGCGATGCGCTCGAGGGTTCGGTTCAAATTGTCCGGGTAGACCGGTGTTCCTTTTGCAGTGGTGAAGACGTAATCCACTTCTGGCGTGACCTCATGCTCGAGGTGCATCGCGTTTTGTTCTGTTCGGTGCTGCTTGAGGACCGTCACAACATCGTCAGGGATTCGCAAGACACGCACTGATTTCTTGGTCTTCGGCGTGCTGGTTTCGATCTTGCCCTGGATGATGACCAGTGCCTCTTGAATCTTGACTGTTCGTTTCTCGAGGTCAACGTTTGACCATCGCAACCCGCACGCTTCACCACGCCTCAAACCCAACAGGATCAGCAGGTAGAACAGGGGGAAGAGACGATCACCTCGAGCCGCTTCGATGAATGCTGTGACCTCGTTCGCTGTCCATGCTTGGGATGCTTTCACGGTGTTGTCTTGGCTTGGCACTTCAGGCCGGACCACGTCGGCAACGTTGCGCATGACCAACTCGAGTTTGAGGGCATCTTTGAGCGCACCGAAGAGAACCCCGTGAACGTGTCGGACGGTTCGCGGAGACATGCCCTTACTGGTCAGGTTCGCGTAGAATCCGCGCAGGTCAACCGGTTTCAGGGCTTGCACCCGTTTTTTCCCCAGGTGCGGGACGATGTGCAAGCGGATGATGTCCGAGTATCGGGCGTTCGTATTTGTTGAAATCCTCGAGCGTTTCCCTTCAAGCCATTGCTCGAGCCATTCCTTGATCGTCACGCGGTCGGGTGCGCTGAGGTTGCCTCGAGCATGGTCAGTGATGGCTTGCGCGGCTGCTTTTTGGGCGAGGGTTTTGTTCGCGCACATGCCGGATTTGGTGATGCGTTTCTCGTTGATGTACCCGAGCACGACTTCCCAACGCCACCGACCATTTTTGAGTTCCCAGACTGACCCGGTTCCGTTTGGACGTTTGCGTTCTTCCTGCCTGGGTCTACGCGGCATCGCGTACAACCTCGATCACATCTGCGATTTCCACGGTTTTCCCGGTGAGCTTTTCGAGTCCCCGAATAATCATTGTGAGAGTGTCGAATCGCACTTCTGACGGTTTGCTCTGGGCTATCGCGTAGATCGTGGTCTGGGTCAATCCACTGGCCTTAATGAGCTTGTACGGGGTGAGGTTGTTGGCATCCAAGTAGCTTTTGAGTTTCCAACGCACGGTTAGGGCCTCCATTCTGGGCAATCTATTACAGACTTACCCTAAGTGGGATATTAACATAACTGGACTTATAAGTATAGTCTACTTGATCTATTAGTAGTGTAGTGGTAATATATGGGCATCGGAAGGGCAGGGCCTAGAGAACTCAAGCCCCTCCGAAATCCAGGTTTAAAGGATCACCCACATGATACAGGTTCAAAACCCACGCGCCACCATCGGCAAGTATCGCAACCTCACCGGGGCTGATTGGAACGCCATCCTCGAGCAAATCAAGCAAGGTACGGGCCTCGCCAAGATCAACGCCAGCACCAATAACCGGCCCGTGGTGTTCACCCGAGCCGAAGTTAATTTCATTCTCGAGAAGTACGGGCGGGCCGCATGAGGCCCAAACCTTGCGGGAAAAGCGGGGAAACCCCCAAATTGTTGTGCGACACGCAAAAAAGCTGTGCGGGAAAACCTGAGTTATCCAGCGGGAAAACCTCGGGGAAACCCCAGGCCGGGTCTACAAGTTGGTCAGGTCGCACCGTAAGGATTACTTACGGTGTGGTCATCTTTGCCCAAGACCTCGAGCCTATCCACACACGCCTCGAGCCCTCACCTGACGGCCCGCGCCTGCATCTCGAGTCCGAAACCTTCGCCGCGATCCTGCCCGCCACACCGCACATTCTGAGCCTGCTCGCCGCCAAACTCGCCCGGACGGTGACGGCATGACCGGCACGCTCGAGGTGATCCTGCTCAAAACCCTTGACCGGCTTGCAGTGCTCGAGGGATTGAACACCGAAGAAATCGCTGCCCGCTGCATCGTCGTGGGCCGTGTACCGACCGTGCCAGCGTTCAGCAGGGAAGTCGTGGACGCATACGTCAAGCTCGAGCGGGACCAGGTGCGCGGGCCGGTGCTCGAGCCCGTCTGACCCTTCAACCGGTGTCCATCGAACCGTCTGAGATCATTCAGGCGGTTTTTCATGTCCTGGACCGTTCGCCAATTTTGGCGAGCACTGTACTCGAGTTCAATACTCCCCAAAATGGGGGAACCGTCCAGCACGTGATTGCATCACTGTAAGCAATTCTTACGGTGAGAACTCAAGAAAAAGGGTCGGAGTTTAATTCCACCCCTTCTCGTCATGACACGATGGGCGCGTTCGACCAGTTGAGGGCCGACACCGACGAGTTCAGCGGCTCGAGCGGATGCACGACCAATGAGGGTGATAGGTTCCGAAACAACTGCGTCAGTTGACGCAGTTGTTTTTCTGGCATTCTGAGAGATGTTCTTTTTCCCTTGTGCCGTGAAGAATGCTTTCCCAGCCATTGCCAGTCGAGCTTTTTCAGCAGCATTCATTTCACGCCGGTTTAGCGTGACCTATAAACCTATGACAGACTATAGTTCAAACACGATTAAACCTATGGTCTTCTGGAGTTGTTTCCCAGGAAATATACATCTACAATAGGTTTACACGGAAACGTGAGAAAGGCAGGAAACCATGAACCAGGCTATCCAAACCCTCCCAGAAATCCACTCAATCCCTCAGAACACCAACAAACGCGAAATGATCGAAGTTTCAGACGATGGTATCCACTGGCAAACTGTTCCAGTCATCGGAGAGGGACAACTACCAGAAGGGTCTGAAAGCGTGGTCTTCATTGAAGGGTTGCCCTACAAGGTCACGGTGAGCGTTGATCCGGTCTTCGGAGTCCGTCACCAACACTGACCGGGAAACCAAACTTAAATGCACCTGCCAAGATTCGGGCAGGTGCATTTCTTTGCGCTCGAGACTTTAAGCTTCGAGCGCAAGTTTCTCCAAAACTGGAATGACCATCGCGGACACCTCCGGTGGGAGTTCTGTACCGAGCCGGTGCATGAGCGAGCCAAGGATGTTTTCGACTTCGACGTTCACATTGATCGCTTTCGTCAACCCAAGCAGCTTGTATCGCCGATCCAGAATCTCAAGTGTGGACCGAAGTGCGAACTCATCACCCTTGATTGCTTTTGCATAGAACGGTTTCAGCATCGAATCCAACCTGGAAAGCTCGAGGTCAAGGAAGCCTTCCGTCTCGAGCACCCGAACCGCTCGCAACTCCTCAAAAACCGCTTGCAGGTCCGTTTCAACCGTGCGTTTGGACACGCCGACCTTCGCCGCAATCTCCCTCTGCGACAAGCCCGCCTTGCGAAACTTCAACACGTCCAGGCGTCGAGATTGCACAATGATGCTCTTCTTCTGGGTTTGGCTCACCAATTTTTGCTGTTTCACGGTCACTCCCGGCTACGTCTCTGATGGCTAGTTTTTCGCAAAGTTCTGAAAAACCTTCAACCCTCGTTGGTTTGATTCAGGGTGCTGTGTCAGGCGGGCAATTGCGACTCGAGATATTCAATCCGGGCTCGAGCAGTTGCAAGCAACGTGTCTGTGCTTGAGGCACGAGCGATGGCGTTATCTCGTTCGGTTTGGAGTTGGGCGACCTGCCCTTGAACGAGCGTCAACTGCGCATAAAGTTGACCCGCCTCGAATGCGACGATGATCGCGTTTCGGGCGTTGGCTCGAGCGGTTTCAAGTGCGAGGTCTTCGGTGGTTGGGACCGTGAAGCCTTCCTCGAGCAATTCAGGAACACGTGCATCATTAACATCGACAATCAGACCGAGCAAATTTTTTAGTAAGGTCATGACGATTTCTCCTCGTTGATCTGGTTACGGTTCAAGGTCAGTTGCGTCAAGAAATTCGAGCCGATGCTGCCACTCGATTTCATGACCACGTACAAGCCCGCGTCCGGTTTGGGAATCCTCGAACCCGCAACGATCACCTCGGACCCAACCGTGATTCTGGGTTCACCCGGCATACTGACGTTCGCTTCAACCAACCGCAACCGTTCGAGCGCGAGCGCATCCAGGGCGCGTTCTCGAGCGTCCCGTGGGTTCGTCGCATCACCCAACACCGCACGCCTGCCATCAAGCACGTCGATCAAGCCCCGAATGGGTTTGTCTGCGAAATTCTCCGCACCCAACGCATCCAGGGTGTCGGACGTGATCGGTGCAGCGTTCGATTTCTGAACGCCCGTCACGCCCACAGGTGCAAAACCATCGACCACATTCGAGGGTGCGCTCGAGCCCGCACTCTTGCCTTTCGTGACGACCTGGTACGCGCTCGCCACGTCCAAGTTGTTGATGATGATGCTCCGATGACCCGCACCACCTGAAGGCCCATCGTTCAGGACCGCGAGGACCAACTCGAGCCCCTTGAGCCTCGGGTACTTCTGCACGACCCGACGAATCGGCTCAAGGCCCACGCGCAAGTTCGTGCTGAAGTCCAGCATTTGATCTTCGGTCATGCCCGCGCCCTGGCCTGCGCTGTTCAGTTGGAACAACCCGTAATCTCGCGTGCCGTTCCGGTTCAA
>JANOWZ010000603.1:0-8173 GCA_031418155.1 Deinococcales bacterium | reverse complement strand
TGACTTGGGAGGTGCTGGCATTCATGTCAAATTCGGCGGTGTTTTTGCTGATTGGGCTTTCGGTGAATATTGGCAATCTGGCGGGCAGTCTCGGCTGGATTGTTGCCGCTGTTGCCTTCATGCTGCTCTCGAGAATCGCCGTGATTTACGGGCTCTTGCCAATCTCGAACGTGTTGCAGAAACTGAATGATAAAGTGCCGCTTGCCTGGATGCACGCCGCGTATTGGGGCGGACTGCGCGGCGCAATTCCCATTGCCTTGGTGCTCGGACTCGAAACGCAATACCAGGCGGTTCAGAACACGACGCTGAGCACCATCGTCTTCGGGGTGACGGTATTCTCGATTGTTGTTCAAGGCATCACCATGCAACCGTTGATGGTGCGGCTTGGACTTTCGGACGCGAAAAGTTGAACCCGCTGTAAATCTCGAGCTTTTCATGTTCCTCCTGAAAGGCCATGATATTTTTTGCGAATGTTCAAACTCATCTCAATCTTCTGTTGCGTGGTCGCATTCAGCCTCGTTCCATTCGCTGAGGCTCGAGGTTACGGCGCATCTTCAAGCAGTGAGGCTCTGGTTTTGAGTTTGATCAATTCTGCTCGCGCTCGAGGTGTGTCTTGTCGTGGCGGCGGTGGCGTGAGCGTTCCGGCGTTGCGTTACGATCCCGTTTTGCATACCGCCGCCAAAGCCCATGCCTTCAACATGGCAAATCACAATTTCATGTCGCATTACTTTCGTGGCGTGGGACCGCGCTCCCGTGTGACTCGCGCCGGATACCGTTACTCACGCATGAGCGAAATTATCTATAAGTTTTCCGGTCGCTCGAGTCCTGCTTCGGCAGTACGTTGGTGGTTGCGCAGCCCAGTCCATTGCCGAGCGATCATGAACCGGTATTACACCGAATTTGCTGCGGCTTATGGTGGCTCTGGTGCGTGGGTTGTCGAGATGACGCAGGCGCGTTAAATCTCACTGGCATCACGTATACTCGGCTCGCAATGGGAAGCCCTCGGAACATCGTCTTGGTGGCAATACTGGCGATTCTGGCAGCATTGATCTTGCCTGCCGTGCGCTCAAGTCAGGTTGAGCAGGCACAAAAAGCAAGTCAAGCCCAGATCGAATCTTTACCCTCAGTCGCGCTGAAGCCTCGAGCCTCCGCGCAGACCCCGAAAATCTTGCCGATTCAACTTCGTGGATTGTGGGTCGATGCGTTCGGTCCCGGTTTTAAAACCCCGCTAGAGGTGGACAAACTCGTGCGAGATGCGCAGGCGATGCGGGTGAATGCATTGTTCGTGCAAATCTCGAGACGGGCCGATTGCTATTGCAACAAGGCCAGTATGCCACGTACTGCCGATCCGACTGTGCCTGCCGGGTTCGATCCGTTGCAGGATGTGCTCGAGAAGGCGCATGCGGCGGGGATTCAAGTTCATGCTTGGATCATTTCGACCGGTGTTTGGAACAAAACTGCGGTGGAATTCTCGAGCAATCATCCATTCAAACTGCATGGTCCGAACGCGAAAGGCCGTGACAATTGGTTGACCGTTCGTGCCGATGGTGAAACCCGAGCCGGAGCCGATTACGTCCTCGATCTTGGACACCCGGATGCTGCCGAATTCGTGGCGAACATGTACTCGAGTATCGTCAGGAATTATGCCGTCGATGGCGTGCAATTTGATCGGATTCGCTACCCCGATTCTGGTGGGCCACCATTCTTGGCAACCTGGGGGTACAACCCGACGGCACTCGAACGGTTCAGGCTCGAGACGAATCGTACCGACAAGCCGGGTGTGGCCGATCCGCAATGGTTGCAGTGGCGGCGCAATCAGATCACGAATTTGGTGCGCCGAGTCTACCTGGAAGTCAAAAGCATTCGCCCCAGCATCTGGGTCAGCGCCGCAACGATCACATACCGTGAAGCGCCAACCAACCTCGAGCAGTTTGAGCAAACCCGCACGTACACCGAAATTTTGCAGGACTGGCCCGCCTGGATGCGCGAGGGTATTTTGGATTTGAACATCCCAATGAATTACAAACGCGAACGCGAACCGGATCAGGTCAAATGGTTCGACGGGTGGAATCAATTCGCGGTGCAGCAGAAGGCTCAGGGTCGTGTGGCGGTGGGCACGGCGAATTATTTGAACTCGGCGCTGGATGGTGTCAATCAACTCAAACGCGGCTTGAGTGTGACCGGCATGGATGGCTGGGTTGGTTACTCGTATCGCACGCCGGACAGTGAGGTGAATGCGACTCGGCGCTCGAGTTTGGATGGGCAAAAATTGCTCGGCACAAATCTAGCTGCGACGTTTGCTGTGAGTGCGGGTTGGGATGCGCCATCGTCACAATTTACGGCGGTCTTCGGGCGTGTGACGCAAAACAGTGTCGGCCTGAGCAATGCTCGCATTGAGCTCCACGCGCAATCACGCACGGACGCACTCGAGACGGTCAGTGATGCGAATGGGTATTACGGATTTTTGAACGTGCCACAAGATGCACTGATCCTGACGGCGGGCAATCAGACCAGCAGCGCACGCCTCGAGTTGGTCCCGCCGCAAGTAGGCATTGTCACGGTTGCCTCAGATTTCGAGCTTCCTTAAGCACCGCCAAAGCTCCGGGCAGCACGGCTCGAGTACCGAGTTTGGCCCACTCGAGTTTGATCGATTCTTGCGGCATCGGGCGACGCAAATGCTCGAGGATGGTTTGGCGAAAAACGTCTCGAGGAAAAGCTTTCATTTCGGGAATGCCGCCACCGATGATGCACAGTTCGGGATCAAAAAGATTGATTGCGGTGGCGACCGCGTAGGCTTGATCGCGCACGAACTCAAGAAGAAATTGCTCGAGTTCAAGGCTGCCGTGCTTGATGAAAATGTCTGCGACCGGGATCGAGAATTGTTTCGAGAGTGCGTTGAGTGTGTGGCCGCAGGCATACGCCTCGAGACAATCGACGTTTCCACAGATGCAGATTTTCCCCTCGCCACGAATTGGTATGTGACCGATTTCCAAGCCGACGCTCGCGCCACGGTAAACGCGATTCTCGAGGATAAAACTTGCTCCGATTCCTGTGCCGAAAAATACGCCCAACGCACTACGGACGTTTTTTCCGTACACCTCGCCGAGCAAAAGCAGGTTGATGTCACGCTCGAGCCTGACCGGAACTTTGAATCTCGCCTCGAGCATGGACGCGAGTTGCAGTCCCTCGAGTTGCAGAATGTTCGGGCTGGAAAGCACTGTGTCCAAATCTTTTGCCAGACTGACCGGCACGCCAAGGACAATCGCAGTGGGGGAGAGGTTATGGGTCTTGGTGTACTCGAGTAGGATGTTCTCGAGCGCGAAGACCGGATTGGGAAAGCGCAGTAGGTCGGTTGCAACGGTTTGTAACGTTTGGCTCGGGACGGTTGAAAGTGCTCCAGTGAGAGGTTGCTCGAGGTGCCCGAGCGCGATTTTGGTTCCGCCGATGTCTGCAACGATTAGGGCCGAGGTCATGGTTTGTCCTCACAAGCTGGGTGGATTCAGCGACTTGACTTCTTTCGTTAACTAAGTTTACCATATCAGAACAAAAGCAACTCGGAGGCAAGTAGGTGATTGATCTGATGTCATCACGTCACGTTGAAACGCGGCATCGCGGCGGCCGTCCCGGTGACATTCGTCGCCTGAATCGCGCCACCGCGCTGAAACTCCTGCGTGACCAACCTCGAGGTCGGGCCGAACTTGCCCGCGTCATGGGACTGTCCAAAACCGCGCTGAGCGACCTGATTTCCGACCTGATCGCCGCTGGTATCGTCATCGAACATCCGCCCACCCCAACCGAACGGGGCCGTCATCCCGCGCCACTCGAGTTGAACGCTGCACGCTTCTCGGTGATCGGTGTTGATGTCGCCGTGGACCACTTTGAGGCCGGACTGTACGATGCACTCGGATGCCTGCTCGAGCAGGTTCGCATGGAAGTTGGCACCTTCATCAACAACGAAGCGGGCCTTGCCGCATTGACCGCGCTGATCCGTCCGCTGCTGCAACCCGTCACGGGACGCGGTGCAATCACGGCCATCGGGGTCGCCTCTCCCGGTCCAGTCGATGTGCGCCAAGGGCTAATCCTCGGATCTCCAAAAACCACGAATTTCAAAGGCTGTCACCTTGCCGAGCGCCTCAACCTCGAGTTCGGCATTCCCACCCGGCTTGAACGTGATACGACCGCCGCCGCGAACGCTTTCTTGCGCACGAATTCGAAGCTCGAACATTTTGTTTACATCCTCTTGCAACAGGGCATCGGTGCGGCCATCGTCATTGGACAGCAAGTGTTCTTGGGTCAACACGGATTTGCCGGAGAATTCGGTCACGTTCGCGTCGGTCTCGAAGGCCAAGCCTGCGCCTGCGGCAACCGGGGCTGCCTGGAAACCATTGCCGGAAGCGACGCAATAGAGGCACATTACCAACGGCAAAGCGGTCAATTTCTCGAGATCCATGCCTTGAGTGTTCTGGCCCGAAACGGTGACATTCAAGCACTCGCCGCGTTCGATGCCGCCGGAACCGCGCTCGGACAGGCGGCGATCACGCTGGTCAACCTGCTCGACCCTCGAGCGATCATCCTTGGTCATCCCGGCCCACAATGGGCGGACCTGCTCCTGAAGAACATGCGTCACGAACTGAGCGAACACGCCTACGCCTACCTCGATTGGGGCGCACACATTGACCTTGAAATCTCCACGCTCGAGCATCCGGTCAGCCACGGCGCTGCCGAGATGGTCCTCGAAGCGATCTACCGGGGTGAAATTCCAATTCCAGCATGGAATGTTCCAACAAAGGAGGCCGCATGACTTGAACTGCAAGCCGAACGATTTTGCTCAAACAGCACAACCGTTCACGCCCTCGAGCACAGACACGATTGCATTCCAGCACCGTTCACACTCAGTCAAGAACGGTGGTAAGGCAAAGGAGACACAGACATGCGCAAACACCTTCTGCTCGCTTTTGGTTTGACAGCACTCGCCGTGATGGTTCCGGGAAGCTCCGCCCAGAAAAAGTACAAAATCACCCTGATTCCCGGTCTGACCACCGACGGGTTTTACATCACCATGAACAAAGGCGCACAGGCCGCCGCCGCCAAACTGGGTGTCGAAGTGGACTTCCAAGGCGCACCAGATTTCAACCCGGTCACACAAATTCCAGTCCTGAACGCCGTGATCGCCCGCAAACCTGACGGCATCCTGATCGCACCGACCGACACCAAGCAATTGATCGCCCCGATGAAAAAAGCCGCCGATGCGGGTATCAAGATTCTGACCGTCGATACGTTCATCGGCACGGACGGCAAGTATCAGACCGGTTCCGGCGATGCGGACTTCCCGCTGTCTTACGTCTCGAGCGACAACGTCAACGGTGGTGTGGTCGGAGCCGACGCGCTCGCCAAAGCCATTGGCGAAAAAGGATCGGTTTACGTCTCCAACGTCAAGCCAGGCATTTCCACCACCGATCAACGCGAGGCTGGTTTCAAAGAGGGCATGAAGAAATACCCGAACATCAAAGTGCTCGAGACGCAATTCAATGACAACGACGCGAACAAGGCTGCCAGCCAATTCGCCGCCGTGCTCGCCCGCAACCCAGACATTGCCGGAGTATTCGGCGCGAACCTCTTCAGCGCCCAAGGCGCATCGAATGGTGTCAAAGCCGCCAAGAAGGGCGGCGGTTTGGTCAACGTCGTCGCTTTCGACTGCCCAGAATCGATCATCAACGATGTCAAAGGCGGCAACATTGACCTTGCAATCTGCCAGCGCCCCGCAGAGATGGGCCAAGTTGGAGTCGAATACATGGTCAAAGCCCTCAACGGCGAGAAAATCCCAACCCGTTACGGCACCGGTTACTTCGTGATCGACAAGAAGAACGCCGACAGCGCCGAAGCCAAAGCCGCAACCTACGCCAGCAAGTAAACAGCGCAGGTAAAAGTGGAAAGTGCAAAGTGAAAAGAAGTTCCTCGAGTTTTGAGTTTTCACTTTGCACTTTCTGTGTTCCGAACTTGAAGGTTGTTCAGTCTTTCTTTCGCATGTGTGACATGCCTTAAATTCTCGCGTACCCCAAAGAACTCGTGTGGAAAGTCTGAACTTAAACACCTCGAGAATCCAGACGCGTACGTTTCAACTTTCAACTCCTTGGCACCCTGATACGTCTGCACTATTTTGATTGACTCGCCGCTTCAATTCCACGCCAAGTTCCCACGCCCTCTCTCCACGCTCGAGGTCCGCATGAGTCTTGCTGCACCAACCGCGAAACAAGAATTCAACCTTCTGAACACACTCTCCTCACTGTGGTCATGGATCTTTCTCGGCATCCTGATTGTCTTCTTTGAAATCTGGGCTCGATTCCTTGGAACCACATTTTTGTTCAACTTGGTCAGTGTGCAAAACATTTTGCTGGCCGCAGTGCAACCCTTGCTGATTGGTCTGGGCATGACCTTGGTGATCATCGCTGGCGGCATCGACCTTTCCGTTGGTTTCACTGTCGGGCTCGCGGCAGTGATGAGCGCGTTGCTGATGAATGTCTTCGATCCGGGATTACCGCCGATACTTTCGTTTCTGTTTTCGACCGTCTTGGCGCTCACATCGGCAGCCGTGATCGGTTTGGTCAACGGCTTCATGATCGCCCGTTGGAACGTCCCAGCCTTCATTGGCACGCTCGGCATGTATGGAGTCGCTCGAGGGATCTCGTACCTGATTGCCGTCAACAGCGGCAGCGGATCAACCGTGCCGACCACCAACCCGATCAGCAACGAGATCGGTAACGGAAGCGTGCTTTGGATCATTCCCACGCCAGTCTTCATCACCTTTCTGGTTGTCTTGTTCCTGCATTATCTGCTCTCGAGAACCCGTTTCGGACAGTACACCTACGCCGTCGGAGGCAACCGCAACGCCGCGATTCGTGCAGGCATCCGTGTCGAAAATCACACGGTCATGCTTTACATCCTGACCGCGATTCTTGCCGGGGTTGCCGGGGTTTTGTACACCGGAAGATTCACAGCGGGCGCAGCGCAAGCCGGGGAACCCACCCTGCTGAACGCCATCGCTGCCGTGGTCATCGGTGGCGCGAGCCTGTTCGGTGGAGAAGGCACAATCACTGGAACCGTGATTGGCGCACTGATCATCGCCGTGATCGAATTTGGATTGGTGTTCATCAACGTTCAACCGTTCTGGCAGTTCATCGCCGTCGGAGCCGTGATCATTCTTTCGGTGCTTGTTGATCAGGCACGACGCAGCGTGGTGAGAACATGACCGCCGTGAATCCGACTTCAAACGCAGCACCGATTCTCGAGGTCAAAGGATTAACCAAACGCTTCGGAGGTTTGACCGCACTCGAGGATGTCAGCTTTCAACTTTTTCCGGGCGAAGTACTGGCGCTTGCCGGTGACAACGGTGCCGGAAAAAGTACGCTGATCAAATGTATTTCTGGGGCGCACCTGCCCAGCGAAGGTCAAATATTCTTCGAAGGAAACCCGGTCAGCATCAACACACCACACGAATCTCGGGTGCTGGGCATCGAAACGATCTACCAGGACCTCGCGCTGGCCGAAAACTTGGATGTCGGCTCGAACGTCTTTTTGGGCCGCGAACGGATGCGAAAAATCTTTGGCGTTTTTCCCGCGTTGGACCGAATCAGCATGCGTGAAGCCTCACGCGAAGTGCTCGAGACCTTGGACATTCACACCAGCCTCGAGCGTCCTGTGCGCGATCTCTCCGGTGGTCAACGTCAAGCCGTCGCCATTGGTCGAGCGATTTTCTGGAAAGCCCGAGTCTTGATCATGGACGAACCGACCGCCGCGCTCGGTGTGCCAGAGCAACGCAAAGTGGTTGAGTTGATCCACAAATTGAAGGCTCAAGGCGTGGCGATCATTTTTATCTCGCACAACCTCAGCGATATTTTTGCGGTTTCAGATCGCATTCTGGTTCTGTTGCGTGGTGTGAAATCTGGCGAGCGATTGGTCGGACAAACCAACGGCGATGAAGTTGTCAAGTTGATGGTCGGCGGTTAAATCCGTTTGAGGTGCGATTAGAATCGTGCTCGAGCCTTTCGTCACGACTCAACGCCTCTGGAGGAACGAACATGGAATACCGCAAACTTGGCAACTCGGGATTGATCGTCAGCGCACTCGCGCTCGGCACGATGCAGTTTGGCAAAGGCATGAATATGGGTGGACTCGA
>JANOWZ010000602.1:0-2205 GCA_031418155.1 Deinococcales bacterium | reverse complement strand
GTTGGCCTTGTCCGATGCGCTGTCCGAACGGGCGCACGTGCTGACTCACATTGCCAACGTTCTGTATCAGGATTGGAAGATCAATCTTGATTTGCGCAATTACGATGATCCGATTGCGCCGACCGCCTTGAACGACGAATTACCTGTCGGTGCGCTTGAGGCGTTGATGAGCACCACCGAACGCAATGTGGACATCATTCAGGAGTATTACAAACTCAAGGCCAAAGCCTTGGGTATCGAGGATTTCTCGAGTTTCGATCTGCTCGCGCCATTGAACGCCAACCCGCAGGTGTACTCGTTCGAGCAGGGCAAAAGCCTGGTGCTCGAATCCTTTGCACGGTTTGATTTGAGGGCTGAGGGCCTCGCCCGAGCCTTCTTTGATGAGCAACGCATCGACATCATGCCGCGTCCGGGCAAACGTGGCGGCGCGTTCTGCTCGAGCTATGACCCTCGAGACACCACGTTTATTTTGCTGAATTTCAATTCCAGGTTGGATGATGTCTTCACCCTGGCGCACGAACTCGGGCACGGTTTGCACGCCGAACTTTCGCGGGTGCAAAAACCCACAAATTCTGGTCACAGCACGCCGCTGGCCGAAACCGCCAGCATGTTTTGCGAGATGCTGGTCATGGACAACCTGCTCGAGAAGGCCGATGCGAGCACGCGCCGTGAACTCCTGGCAAACCAAATCGAGGATGCCGCCAGCACCATCTACCGTCAGGTGCAGATCACCCGTTGGGAACAACTCGCCCACCGTTCACGTCATGTGGGAATTGTGTCCAGCGAAAATTACAACGAACTGTGGTTGCAAACCTGCAAGAATCTTTATGGCGATGCGGTGCACATGCTCGAATCGGACCGCTGGATGTGGAGCGGAATCCCCCACGTCTTCAGTTACCGTTTTTACTGCTACTCGTATGCGTTCGGGAACCTGCTGGTCTTTGCCCTGTACCAGCGTTACAAGCAAGAAGGCCCAAGTTTCGCGCCCAAGTACCTCGAGTTCCTGTCCAGCGGCGAGAGCGCCAGCCCACAAGAACTCATGCTCCGTCTGGGTGTGGACTTGAACGACCCGAATTTCTGGCAGGCTGGCTTCGATTACCTGCGCGACGTGCTCGAACAGTTCAAGGCGGTGGCATGAGAGAAGTGGATGCCCAGACTCGAGCCTCCGTTCAAGGCTCATCGCCAATTGCTGATCGCTTTGTCGCCATGTGCGCTTGTCATTCTCATCCGCAAACCGGTAGATTGTCCCGCAATGCCCAACCCGAGTTCCCCGAGCATCGCGTCCAAGCATGTGCCTGAACCAACCGCCAAGGTCTGCGCGGTGGTGGTCACGTACAACCGCAAGGTCATGCTCGAAGAGTGCCTGAAAGCCCTCCTGGACCAATCCCGGACGGTGGACACGATCCTGCTGGTGGACAACAAAAGCACCGATGACACGCTCGAGATGGTCCGCGAACACTTCCCAGAGGTCAGCATCCTCGCACTCGAAACGAACTCCGGTGGTGCCGGTGGCTGGCACGCCGGGTTGGAATGGGCGCACCGGAATGGCTTTGACTGGTTCTGGCTGCTCGATGACGACACCATTGTGCACAAATGGGCGCTCGAGAGCCTGCTGAACGCCCACCAGGTCTATCCAGCCGAACGCCGCCCGATGTTGCTCGCCAGCCGCGTGATCTGGACGGACCACACTGTTCACCCGATGAACATTCCAATCCCGAGTTACGTTTACTTGGGTCGAATGCGCCTCGCACGGCATCGCGGCATGGTCTCGATTCGCAGCGCATCCTTCGTGTCACTGCTGATCGCCCGAGATTGCGTGACCAAATACGGCCTGAGCCTCAAGGATTACTTTATTTGGAACGACGACGTGGAATTCACCTCGCGCGTTTCACGGCATGAACTGGCGGTACTGGTCCCGGAAAGCAAAGCCGTGCACAAAACCGTCAACCGTTACATGCCCTTGACCTCGAGCGGCGCACGCTTTTATTACGAGGTTCGCAACAAACTCTGGATGGTGCATTACGGCACCGGCTGGACGCTGCTCGAACGCCTGTGCATCACCGGAATTCTGATGTACGTGATCTTCATGTACCTGCTGAACAACCGTTTCTCGCAAGAGGCGCTCGAGACGGTCAAACGCGGTTGGCAGGATGCCTGGTACACCCGACCCGGCGAGGTTGATTTTGTCACCCCAGTCGAAACGCC